>JAEWKG010000021.1 GCA_023386135.1 Pseudomonadota bacterium
GCGCTCGACGGCCCAGCCCTGCGCCGCCAGCTCGCGCTGCGGCGGAGCGACGGGCTGGTCAACACCTCGGCGGCGCGCGAACTGTCGGCGCTCAAGGGTTTCGTCGCCTTTGCGCGCAGCCAGACCAGCGGCGAGGCGAGCGCGCTGCGCCTTCGCGGACCGCGGATCAAGAAGGGGCTTCCGCGCCCGGTCACACCAGACGAGGCAGTCAATCTGGCCGAGGTGGTCGGCGGCACCGCCACCGAGGACTGGATCGGCGAGCGCGACCGCGCGGTGCTGCTGCTGATGTATGGCGCGGGCCTGCGCATCGCCGAGGCGCTGTCGCTTACCGGAGCAGACCTTCCGCTCGGCGAGACGCTCACCGTCACCGGCAAGGGCGGCAAGCAGCGCGTGGTGCCGATCATCCCGCTGGTGCGCGACGCGGTCGCCGCCTACGCGCGCCGCTGCCCGTGGCCGCTCGCGCCGGGCAAGCCACTATTCCGCGGCGCCAAGGGCGGCCCGCTCGGCCAAGGGATGGTGCAGAAGGCAATGGCGAACGCGCGCATCGCCCTCGGCCTGCCCGCCACCGCCACCCCGCACGCGCTGCGCCACAGTTTCGCGACCCATCTGCTGAGCGCGGGGGCAGACCTGCGATCCTTGCAGGAACTGCTCGGCCACGCGAGCCTGGGATCGACGCAAATCTACACCAAGGTCGACGCCGCCACCCTGCTCGACACCTACCGCCGCGCGCATCCGCGCGGCAGCTAGTCGCAGGCCGCGCGCGGCTTCCACGTCAGCACGCGCCCGACATAGCCGGCCAGCGCCAGCCCGACGATGCCGAGCACCACCCAGCTCATCACCGCCTCGTACTGCTTGAGGTAGCGCGCCAGCACGGTGCCGCCGAACACCAGCAGCGCGTTCCAGATCGCCGCGCCCGCGGTGGTGAACAGCAGAAACCGCCACAGCTTCATGTGCGCAAGGCCGGCGGGGAGCGAGATCAGCGTCCGCATGAACGGACTGAAGCGCAGGAAGAACACCACCCACTGGCCGTGACTGCGAAAGAACCGGCTCGCCGCCTCCATGTGCTGCCAGTCGATGGTCAACCAGCGGCCCCATCGATCGATGAACGGACGGGTGCGCTCGTATCCCCATTTGTCGCCGATCCAGTACCAGGCGTAATTGCCTGCCACCGTGCCGAGCGTGCCGGCGACCATCAGCGGCCAGAATGTCATATCGCCGCGCGCGACCAGCACGCCGCCCAAACCCATGATCACTTCGGACGGGATCGGCGGGAACACGTTCTCCAGCACCATCAGCGCGAAGATGCCGAGATAGCCGCCCTTCGCGATCGCCTCGATGATGAGCCCGTGCATGATGCGGCAACGGATGCGGAGCATTTGTTTTCCCCGCGATGCGTCGAACGGTCCGCCGCGCATTGTTCGTGCGAATTTCACCGATGGCCGTATGGCGGGGTGCGGAAACGGCGCGGAACGCCTATCTGCCCCGCGATGTCATTCCCTACCTTGCCGCCGGTACTCGGCGAAACACTTGCCGTGCGCGGCTACAGCGAACCCACCCCCGTGCAGGCTGCGGTCCTCGAAGCCGAGGCGGCCGGGCGCGACCTGATCGTGTCCGCGCAGACCGGGTCGGGCAAGACGGTCGCCTTCGGCCTCGCCGTCGCGCCCGACCTGTTGGCCGATGACCAGCGCGGCGTGGCCGCGATGTCGCCATTGGTGCTGGTGATCGCACCGACGCGCGAGCTGGCGCTGCAGGTCAGCCGCGAGCTGGTGTGGCTCTATTCCAAGGCGGGCCTCAGGGTCGCGACCTGCGTCGGCGGGATGAACCCGTCGGCCGAGCGCAAGGCGCTGCGCGAAGGTGCGCAGATCGTCGTCGGCACCCCGGGCCGGCTGTGCGATCACCTCGAACGCGGCGCACTCGACCTGTCGGGCCTTCAGACCATCGTGCTCGACGAAGCCGACGAGATGC
Source organism: Pseudomonadota bacterium (assembly GCA_023386135.1). Lineage (GTDB taxonomy): Bacteria > Pseudomonadota > Alphaproteobacteria > Sphingomonadales > Sphingomonadaceae > Tsuneonella. The sequence continues at coordinate 1,966 of JAEWKG010000021.1, forward strand.
TCGACATGGGGTTCCGCGAGGACCTCGAGGAAATCCTCGACGCGACGCCCGATCAGCGGCGCACCCTGCTGTTCTCCGCCACCATGCCGCCGGCGATCGCCAACCTCGCCAAGCGCTACCAGCGCGAGGCGCTGCGCATCTCGACCATCGGCGACGAACGCGGCCACGGCGACATCGCCTACCAGGCGGTCACGGTCTCGCCCGCCGATATCGAGCACGCGGTGGTCAACCTGCTGCGTTTCCACGAGGCCGAGACCGCGATGCTGTTTTGCGCCACGCGCGAGAACGTCCGCCGGCTCCACGCAACCTTGCAGGAGCGCGGGTTCGCGGTGGTCGCGTTGTCGGGCGAACACTCGCAATCGGAGCGCAACCAGGCGCTGCAAGCCCTTCGTGATCGCCGCGCCCGGGTGTGCGTGGCGACCGACGTGGCCGCGCGCGGAATCGACCTGCCCACGCTGAGCCTCGTCGTGCACGTCGAAATTCCCCGCGATGCAGAGACCTTGCAGCACCGTTCCGGCCGGACCGGCCGCGCGGGCAAGAAGGGCTCCGCTGTGCTCATCGTGCCCTACCCGCGCCGCAAGCGGGTGCAGGCCATGTTGCGCTCGGCGCGGATCGAGGCTGAGTGGATCGAGGCGCCGACCGCCGCGATGATCCGCGCCAACGACCGCGAGCGGCTACTGCAGACGCTGCTGGCGCCGGTCGAGATCGACGACGAGGACCGCAAGCTCGGCGAACGGTTGCTGACCGAGCGCAGCCCGGAGGACATTGCGGCCGCGCTGGTCCATGCCCACCGGGCGCGGATGCCGCAGGCCGAAGAGTTGATCGACACCTCGCCCGAGGAACGCGAGCAGCGCCAGCAAGATCGTCATCGTCCCGGGTTCGACGACATCGTGTGGTTCCGCATGGACGTCGGTCGCCGGCAGAACGCCGATCCGCGCTGGATCCTCCCGCTGCTGTGCCGCCGCGGGCATATCACCCGCAACGAGATCGGCGCGATCCGCATCGGGCCCAACATCACGCACTTCCAGGTGCCGCGCGCGATCGCCGGCAAGTTCGCCGCGGCCTTGCAGCGGACGCACGATGTCGACGGCGGCGACGTGCGGATCGAACCTTCGCCCGACAGCCCGGGTGAAGCACCCCATCGCCAGCGCGGCCCGAGGCAGGCGAACGGCGACAACGCGCAGCGCAAGTTCGCGAAGGGCAACCCCAGAAAGCCGCATCGCAAGGGTCACGGTCCGGGCTGAGCGATCAGAACCGGCCTTCGATCGCGTCCCAGATCTTACCGGCCGTGTCGGTGCCGTTGAAGCGGTCGATGGCGACGATGCCGGTTGGGCTGGTGACGTTGATCTCGGTCAACCACTCGCCGCCGATGACGTCTATGCCGACGAAAATCAGGCCGAGTTCCTTCAGGCGCGGGCCCATCGTGGCGCAGATTTCCTCCTCGCGCGGGGTCAGCGTGGTCGCTTCCGCGCTGCCGCCGACCGCGAGGTTGGAGCGAAACTCGCCCTCGCCCGGCTTGCGGTTGATCGCGCCCGCGAACTCGCCGTCGACCAGCACGATGCGCTTGTCGCCCTTGGCGACCTCGGGGAGAAAGGGCTGGACCATGTGCGGTTCGGGCCAGGTCTGGTTGAACACCTCGAACAGCGCGGAGAGGTTGTCGCCCCCTTCCGGCACGCGGAAGATCGCCTTGCCGCCGTTGCCGTGGATGGGCTTCACCACCACCGCGCCGTGCTGGCGCTGGAAGGCGCGCACCTCGTCGACCGAGCGGGTGACCAAGGTGGGCGGCATGAACCGCCGGTAATCGAGCACCAGCACCTTTTCGGGCGCGTTGCGGACGCTGACCGGGTTGTTGACGACCAGCGTCTCGCCCGCGATCCGCTCGAGCAGGTGGGTCGCGGTGATATAGCCCATGTGGAACGGCGGGTCCTGCCGCATCAGTACGACATCGATATCGCGGCCGAGGTCGAGCCGGCGCGGCTCGCCAGTGCTGAAATGGTCGCCTGCAACCGATTGCACCTTCACGGGTCGCGCGTGCGCAATCAGGCGGTCGTCGGCGTCGAGCGTCAGGTCGCCGACATCGTAGTGGAACAGCTCATGCCCGCGGGCCTGCGCGCTCAGCATCAGCGCGAAGCTCGAATCGCCCACGATGTTGATGCTTTCGAGCGGGTCCATCTGGACCGCGACGCGCAGGGTCATGCTTGTTCCTTCTAGGGCTGCCAGGCGTTGACGATGTGCTGCGGCAGGCGGCCCGGCGCAAGCAGGATCACGTCGATCCGCATGTCCTCGCCGTCGCTGGCGTATTCATGGGCGACCGCTTCGACCGCGGCGGCGACGCGCCGCAGGCGGTATTCGTCGATCGCGAGGCCGAGCTCTTCGGCTAGGCTGCGCCACATGACCTCGACGAACGCGACCGTGCCCGCGCGCCGGGCAACGAGGTCGATCTCGCCGAGCGGGGTCTTGCGGCGACGCGCGAGGATCACCCAGCCCTTGGCGCGCAGGTACAGCTCGGCAGCGAGCTCGCCCTTACGGCCCTCGCGTTCGGCGCGTTGGCGCTTCACGCGCGCAGGGCCAAGGCGCGGGCGTAGAGCGCCTTGCGGTCGAGGCCGGTCGCCTTGGCGACGAGTGCGGCAGCTTGCGAGGCCTTCATCGTCCCTAGCGCTTGGGAGAGCATTGCGTCAGCATCAACCGCTTCGGCTGCATGGGGTGCGGGCGGGCCAACCAGCAGGACAATTTCGCCCTTGGGCGGATGCGCGGTGTAGTGCGCGACAAGGTCTTCGGGCGTGCCAGTGCGGCATTCTTCGTAGAGCTTGGTCAACTCGCGCGCGACCGCCACTTCGCGGCCCGGCAGCGCCTCGCCGACGGCGGCCAACGCCTTTGCGAGGCGCGGTGCGGTTTCGTAGAAGATCAGCGTCGCTGGCACGCTCGCCAACTCCGTCAGCGCAGCGAGCCGGGCCTTGTCCTTCACCGGCAGGAATCCCGCGAACAGGAACCGGTCGTTCGGAAGGCCCGACAGCGTCAGTCCCGCCACCACCGCGCACGGGCCCGGCAACGTAGTGATCGCAATCCCGGCCTCGCGCGCCTCGCGCACCAGGCGGTAGCCTGGGTCCGACACCAGCGGCGTGCCCGCGTCGCTGACCAACGCGACCGCGCGAGTATGCATCGAGGCGATCAGGCGCGCGCGGTCGGCGTCGCTGGCGTGGTCGTCGTAGCGCCATAGCGGCTTCGAGGCGCCGAGATGCTTCATCAGCTTGCCCGTGACCCGCGTATCCTCACATGCAACCCCGTCGCAGGCGCGAAGCACCTCCGCCGCGCGCA
>JAEWKG010000098.1 GCA_023386135.1 Pseudomonadota bacterium
CCTCCGCCGCGACCGTCGCGGTCCTGCCCGACCCCGACGAGGTCGACGTGCAGATCGAGGACAAGGACCTCAAGATCGACGACTATCGCGCGACCGGCGCGGGCGGGCAGCACGTCAACACCACCGACAGCGCGGTGCGCATCACCCACCTGCCGACGAACACGGTAGTGACCTGCCAGGACGCGCGCAGCCAGCACAAGAACAAGGAGAAGGCGATGCAGGTCCTGCGCGCCCGCCTGTTCGAGGCCCAGCGCGAGGCGACCCAGGGCGCGGAGGCCGAAGCGCGCAAGGCGATGGTCGGTTCGGGCGACCGGTCGGAGCGCATCCGGACCTACAATTTCCCGCAAGGACGGGTGACCGATCACCGCATCGGCCTGACCCTGCACAAGCTCGACGAAGTGCTCGCGGGACCGGGTCTCGGCGAACTGGTCGACGCGCTGATTGCGGAGGACGAGGCCAAGCGGCTGGCCGCGCTGGGCGAATGAGGCTGGCTGCCGTGCAGCGTCCTTCGGAAGCGAAGCTGTCGCGCAGCGACACCGGCTCAGGACGAGCGGAGGTGGGATTAATCCAATTTTCAAAGGGCCGCTCGTGCTGAGCTTGTCGAAGCACGCATCCCAGACGGTCGCCGAAGCGATCCGCGTGGCCGCCGAACGTCTTGTCGCTACTTCCGACACCGCGCGGCTCGATGCCGAACTGCTGATGGCCCACGCGCTGGGGGTGACGCGATCTGAATTGCTGCTGCGGCATTTGCGCGATCCCGCGCCGGCGGAGTTCGCAGCGCTGGTCGCGCGCCGCGCAGCGCACGAGCCGGTCGCCTACATCGCCGGAAGCCAAGAATTCCACGGTCGGATGTTTCACGTTTCGCCCGCAGTGCTGATCCCCCGCGGCGATAGCGAGACGACCGTCGCCGCAGCACTCGATGCCTGCCCGAACCCGCGCCGGGTGCTCGATTGCGGGGTCGGCTCCGGCGCGCTTCTGCTGACCATTCTGGCCGAGCGGCCCGGCGCTGTGGGCGTGGGGATCGATCGCTCGTACGACGCGATCGACATCGCGGCGAACAACGCGCTGTCGCTGCGTGTCTCGTGCGATTTCTATCCCAGGGACTGGAATCAGCCCGGTTGGGCAGACGATCTCGGCAAATTCGACCTTATCATCGCCAATCCGCCCTATGTGGAGGACACCGCGCAACTCGATCCAACGGTGCACGACTACGAACCCCACGGCGCGCTCTATTCCGGGCCGGAGGGGTTGGAGGACTACCGCGCGCTGATCCCGCAGCTCCCCGCACTGCTCGAGCCGGACGGGGTCGTGGTGCTCGAAATCGGCCATGCGCAGGCCGATGCGGTATCGGCCATCGCCGCCGCATCCGGCTTCTCCGCCGAACTCCGCCGCGATCTCGCCGGGCGCCCGCGCGCGCTTATCCTCCGCCTCGACTGACTTAGGACTTGGCAAACGCGCCTGCGATAGCTACTTCACATGCCAAGCCCAGCGGATTGCGGCGCGTTCGCCACCTGCTCGGCCCAGCTCCAACATTTGCATGATCTTCGCGGGATGCACCCGCTGGACAGGGCAGATAGGGCACCGCGACCCCTGACGGGCGCGAAGAGGGTCATGCGACCTGTCCGGCGCGAGGGACTGCCGGGGGTCCACCAGAAGGAAGAGTTTTTCCTTGAACAACAACAGCAACAACAATCGTAACAACAACCGGCGCCGTGGCCGCGGCAATCGCCAGCAGGGCGGCGGCAACCAGAACCGGATCGACAGTCGCGCCCGCGGCAATGCGCCGCAGATGCTCGACAAGTACAAGAAGCTGGCGCAGGACGCCGCTCACAACGGCGACCGGGTGCAGGCCGAATACTACCTGCAGTTCGCCGATCACTATTTCCGCGTCATCGCCGACAGCCGCCCGCGCGGCGACGATCAGCAGCAGCAGCGCGGCCGCCGCGACGAGCAGGACTATTCTAACGACGACGACGGCGACGAGGACGATTTCACCGCCCCGCGCCAGTCTCGGGAAGACAGGCCGCGTGACGACCGCCAGCGCGACGACCGTCCCCGCGAGGACCGGCAGGATCGCCAGCGCGACGACCGTCAGCGCGAGGACCGCCCGCGCGGCGACCGCAACCGCAACGACCGCCAGCGCCAGCCGCGCGGCGACGCGGAGGGCGAAAGCTCCACCGAGAACGGCGGCACCGAGTACGAGCCCGCCGACAACCCGTTCGTCCGCCCGAGCCGTATCCGCACCCGCGAAGGCCGTGGTCCGCGCCAGCGTACCGACGAGACGACCGAGATGACCGGCAACGAAGGCGAGATCGACGCGAGCGCGCTGCCGCCGTCGTTCTCCGCCGCCAACGAGAGCCCGCCCGAGGCGGAGCCCGAGCGCGCGACCCGCAAGCTCCCCCCGCGCCGCCGCCGCAAGCCGGAAGGCGATGCGGGTGAGGCCGACGACAACCTGACCGCGGTCGGCTGAGCCCCGGCCCGGCAGGCGTAGCGATGCGCCAAGCCCTGTCTGGCTTGCTGGAGCGCTATCCTCGGC
>JAEWKG010000080.1 GCA_023386135.1 Pseudomonadota bacterium
CAACTACACGATGGGCGACGTGCTCGCGCGCTACAAGCGGATGACCGGGCACGAGGTCCTGCACCCGATGGGTTGGGACGCGTTCGGCATGCCGGCCGAGAATGCCGCGATGGAAAAAGGCGTCCACCCCGGCGGCTGGACCCGGGCCAACATCGCGCACATGAAATCGCAGCTCAAACGCCTCGGCTTCGCGCTCGACTGGAGCCGCGCGCTCGCGACCTGCGCGCCCGAATACTATGGCCACGAGCAGGCGCGGTTCCTGAAGCTCTACGAAGCGGGCCGAGTCTATCGCAAGGAGAGCGAGGTCAACTGGGACCCGGTCGACATGACCGTGCTCGCCAACGAGCAGGTGATCGACGGCAAGGGCTGGCGCTCGGGCGCGGTGATCGAGCGGCGCAAGCTCTCCCAGTGGTTCCTGAAGATCACCCAGTTCGCCGAGGAGTTGCTCGACGGGCTCGGCACGCTCGACCAGTGGCCCGACAAGGTCCGGCTGATGCAGGAGAACTGGATCGGCAAAAGCCGCGGCCTGCAGTTCGCCTTCGACCTCTCGAACGGTGAAAGCCTCGAGGTCTACACCACCCGCCCCGACACGATCTTCGGCGCGACCTTCGTGGCGGTCGCGCCCGATCACCCGATCGCGCAAGCCGTCGCGACGATGAATTGCGACGCGGCCAAGTTCATCGAGCAGGTCAAGCGCGGCGGCACCACCGCGGCCGAGTTGGAGACCGCCGAGAAATTGGGCTTCGACACCGGCATCGGCGCGCGGCATCCGTTTACCGGCGACTACCTGCCGGTGTTCATCGCCAACTTCGTGCTGATGGACTACGGCACCGGCGCAATCATGGCCGTGCCCGGGCATGACCAGCGCGACTTCGAATTCGCCACCAAATACGGCCTGCCGATCCCGCGCGTGGTCGCGGCGGACGCCGATGACGCTGCGAAGCCATTCGCGGGCGAGGCCGAGTCCGGCGAGGGCGTGCTGGTCAATTCGGACTTCCTCGACGGAATGAACGTCGAGGATGCCAAGCGCGAGGTGATCGCGCGGATCGAGGCCGAGGGGCGCGGCAAGGGTCAGACCGTGTGGCGCCTGCGCGACTGGGGCGTCAGCCGCCAGCGCTATTGGGGCACGCCGATCCCGTTCATCCACTGCACGAGGTGCGGCATCGTCCCGGTGCCCGAGGACCAGCTGCCGGTGGTGCTGCCCGAGGATGTCGACTTCCAGACGCCGGGCAACCCGCTCGAGCGGCATCCGACCTGGAAGCACACCGACTGTCCCTCGTGCGGCGCCGAGGCGACGCGCGAGACCGACACGCTCGACACCTTTGTCGACAGCTCGTGGTATTTCCTGCGCTTCGCCAGCCAGCCGGAGGACAAGCCGTTCGACCCCGCCGAGGTCGCACAGTGGCTGCCGGTGGAGCAGTACATCGGCGGCATCGAGCACGCGATCCTGCACCTGCTCTACGCCCGCTTCTGGACCCGCGCGCTCAACCATCTCGGCATGATCGACTTCGCCGAGCCGTTCGCCTCGCTGTTCACCCAAGGCATGGTGACGCACGAGACTTACAGCCGTGAAGAGGGCGGACGCGAGGTGTGGTTCGGGCCCGAGGAAGTGACTCGCGGCAAGGACAGCGCGACGCTCAAGGCCGATGGCGCACCGGTGACGATCGGCAAGGTCGTCAAGATGTCGAAGTCGAAGAAAAACGTCGTCGACCCCGACGCCATGGTCGATCGCTACGGCGCCGACGCGGTGCGCTGGTTCATGCTGTCGGACTCGCCCCCCGAACGCGAGCTGCCGTGGTCCGAAGCCGGCATCGAGGGCTGCGGCCGCTTCGTCCAGCGCCTGTGGCGGCTGTTCGGCGCTGTTCAGCCGGCTGATTCGGGCACCGATCAAGCGCTCGATCGCAAGGTCGCGCAGACGGTCGTCGGCGCTGCGGCGGACATCGAGGCGCTGTCGTTCAACAAGGCGGTGGCGCGCATCTACGAGCTGACCTCGGCGGTCGAGAAGGCCGCGCCGTCGGCCAGCCGCAACGCCGCGATCCGCACCCTTGTGCTGCTCGCCGCGCCGATGATGCCGCATCTCGCCGAAGAGGCGTGGGCCCTCGTCGGCGGCGAAGGCCTTGTCGCCAATGCCGCCTGGCCCACGGTCGATCCCGCGCTGCTAGTCGAGGACGAAGTGACCATCGCCGTCCAGGTGAAGGGCAAGCTCCGCGATACGCTGACCGTCGCCAAGGGCCTCGCCCAGGCCGAGCTCGAAGCGCTTGCGCTGGCTTCCGACAAGGTCCAGCGTTCGCTCGATGGAGCTCCTGTGCGCAAGGTAATCGTGGTGCCCGACCGGCTGGTCAACATCGTCGCATGATGCGCTTCGCCGCACCTCTTGCGCTCGCCCTCACGCTGTCGGCATGCGGTCTGCAGCCGATGTACGCAGGTGGCGGCAACGGCGCCGTGGCGCGGGGACTGGCCGCGGTCGAGGTGCCGGCGATCGAGGGTCAGCAGGGCTGGCTGGTGCGCAATGCGCTGGTCGACCGGCTCGGCGCGGCGGGCAAGGGCGCCGCACGCTATCGGCTGGACGTTCGCCTCGATGACCAGCTCGAGGGACTCGGCGTGCTCAGCGACGATACCATCGGCCGCGAGCGGCGTACATTGCGCGCGCGCTACCAGCTGGTCGACATCGCCAGCGGGGACGTCCTGCTCGACGCGACCGCCGGGTCGGATGCGGGCATCGACGTGGTGTCGAGCGAATACGCCACCATCGCCGCCGAGCAGACCGCGCTCGAGAACCTCGCGCGCGAGGTCGCATCGCAGATCACCACCCGGGTGGCCCTGACGCTGCGCAAACAGAAATGAAGGCGACCCAGAAGGACTTCCTCGCCGTCGCTCCGCGCGCGGCGCGGCAGGCTAGGGTGTTCTTCTTCTGCGGCCCCGACGAAGCCGGCGCCGCCGCCGCCGCGGGGCGGATCGCCGCGATGATCGAGGAACCCGGAGAGCGGGTCGAGCTGTCGGGCGGAGACCTGCGCCGCGACCCTGTCTTGCTGGCCGACGAAGCGCGCTCGACCTCGCTGTTCGCCGGCGCGCGGCATATCGTCGCCCGCGTCAACGGCGACGAAGCCCACGACGCGGTTGCCAACCACCTCGCCGCGATCGATGCGGGTGAGGGCAAGCCCTGCCCGGTGCTGGTGGTAGCGACCGCGGCCACCGACAAGTCGCGCACCGCCAAGCTGCTGGAGAAGCGCGGCGATGCGCTGGTGGCGATGTTCTGGCCGCCCGACCTCGGCAGCGTGCGCGATTCGGTGCGGACGATGAGCGACGAATTGGGGCTCAAGCTCTCGGGCGAGATGGCCGAGCGGATCGCGCGGGCGTCCGGGCTCGACGTGCGGCTGGCGCAGTCGGAAGTGGCGAAGCTCGCCACCTATCTCGACGCGCAGCCCGCCGCGCCCGTCGCCGCCACCGCAGAGGCGCTCGACGCGATCGGCGCGCGCACCGAGGACGATGGGTTCACGCCGCTGGTCAACGCGGTGCTGAGCGGCCGCACCGCGCGCCTCGCCGGCGAGCTCAATCGCATGCGCGAGCTGTCGCTCAACCCTGTCGGGTTGCTGCTCGCGTTCGAACGCCGCGCCGCGCAGTTGGCGCAGCTCAACGCCAAGCTCGGCCCGCGCGACAGCGCCGAGGCGTTCGTCGCCGGCGAGGCGCGCGCGCGGCGGGTGTTCTGGAAGGACGAGAAGGACCTCACCGACCAACTCGTTCGCTGGCGCGGACCCCGCATGGCACGGCTGGTTGCGCGGTTGGTAGAGTTGCACCGTGAGCTGCTGTCGAACAGTTCCGCCGGCGAGACCCTGCTCGCCCAGGCCCTCGCCGGGATCGCGCGGCAGGCGGCACGCTGAGGTTCCGCCGTGCAAATCCCTTGGGCATTGCGAATGACCAAGGTATCCGCATCCGGAATCGGGTCGGGAGCTTCACGATGAATGCGCCTATCGCTGGGCGTACATCCTTGGGACGCATGGTCCAGCCGCTCGCGCCTTCGCTGGAGCGGCGGCGGGTGCGCATTTACCTCGCCCTGCTCGTCTTCGATATCCTGCTGATCCTCGGCGGCTTCATGGTGATAGGCGAGGTCTACCTCGACTATCGCCCGTTCAAATTCGCACTTTTGCAGGCGCAGCTGTTGCTGCCGCTTTACCTGACGCTGGCGCTCTACCAGCGTAGCTACTCGATCCCCGCCCTACAGGATTGGCGCTTCGGCGCGTCGCGGTCGCTCGGCGCGCTGGCGCTCGCTGGGGCGCTGCTGCTGTTCGTGACGTTCTATACAAAGAGCACGGCGCAGTTTTCGCGCGTCGTCTTCACCGGAGGGTTGCTGATCAGCGCGGCGCTGATCTTCTCCAGCCGCCTGTGGCTGGGGCGGATGATCGGGCGGGCTTGGGGTCCGAACGTGATCAACCTGCTCTACATCGATGCCGGGGGCGATCCGATCGCGATCGATCACGCCCTCCGCATCGACGCTGCCGAACACGGGATCAGGCCCGACATCGACGATCCCGAGGCGCTCGATCGAGTCGGCCGCTTCCTCCTCAACATGGACCGCGTGGTGGTGAGCTGCCGCAACGAGGAGCGCGAGGCGTGGGCCTATGTCCTGCGTGCCGCGGGCGTGCGCGGTGAAGTGGTGACGGAATCGCTGAACGAATTGCATCCGATCGGTTTGAAGGTCGAAAACGGCTGGCGCTCGCTGGTGGTATCGACCGGCCCGCTCGGCATGCGGCAGCGGGTGATCAAGCGCGGGTTCGATTTCGCACTCGCGCTTGGCGGGCTCCTTGCGCTGTCGCCGCTGATGCTGGTGGTCGCGCTTCTCGTCAAGCTGGAGGACGGGGGGCCGGTGTTCTTCGTCCAGCGCCGGCTGGGGCGCGGCAACCGGTTCTTCGGGATGTACAAGTTCCGCTCGATGCGGGTCGAGCGCACCGATCGCGACGGCAACCGCTCGGCGGCGCGCGACGATG
>JAEWKG010000101.1 GCA_023386135.1 Pseudomonadota bacterium
AGCCAGGCGTGCTCGGGGCCGATGCCGGGGTAGTCGAGCCCGGCGCTGATCGAGTGCGCCTCGGCGATCTGGCCGTCTTCGTCTTGCAAAAGATAAGTCTTGTTTCCGTGGAGAACGCCCGGAAAACCTCCCGCGAGGCTTGCCGCATGCTGCTTGTCGAGCCCGTGTCCCGCCGCCTCCACGCCGAGCATGCGGACGCTGGGGTCGTCAAGGAACGGGTGGAACAGGCCGATTGCATTCGAGCCCCCTCCGATCGCGGCGACCAGCAGGTCTGGCAGGCGGCCAATGCGATCGAGCATCTGCGCGCGGGCTTCCTTGCCGATCACCGACTGGAAATCGCGGACCATTTCCGGATAGGGGTGCGGGCCGGCGGCGGTCCCGATGATGTAGAACGTGTCCTCGACATGCGCGACCCAGTGGCGCAGCGCCTCGTTCATCGCGTCCTTCAGCGTCGCCGCGCCGCTGGTGACCGGGATCACCTCGGCGCCCAAGAGCTTCATGCGGAACACGTTGGGCTGCTGGCGGGCGACATCAGTGGCGCCCATGAATATGGTGCATGGCAGCCCGAACCGCGCGCAGACGGTGGCGGTGGCAACCCCATGCTGGCCGGCGCCGGTCTCGGCGATGATCTTCTGCTTGCCCATGCGGATCGCGAGCAGGATCTGGCCGATGCAGTTGTTGATCTTGTGCGCGCCGGTGTGATTGAGCTCGTCGCGCTTGAACCACACCTGCGCGCCGCCGAGCGCCTCGGTCAGCCGCTCGGCGAAGTAGAGCGGGCTGGGCCGGCCGACGTAGTGCGCCATCAGGTCGTCGAACTGCGCCTGGAACGCCGGGTCCGCCTGCGCGGCGCGGTAGGCGGTCTCCAGCTCCAGGATCAGCGGCATCAGCGTCTCGGCAACGTAGCGGCCGCCGTAATCGCCAAAGTGCCCGCGCTCGTCGGGCATGTTGCGGTAGGAATTGGGGGAACTGGCCATCGCCGGCGCGGATGGCACTTTGCCTTGGCGGTGTAAAGTTGGCCGCACGCTGCCGCTGGCGTCGGAATCCTCGACATGTGTGTTACCGACCTGCCACACCTCGCTCGCATCTGACTGACGCCCGCTCGAACCTGTTTGAATCTTAACCCCGCTATCGTCATTGCGCGCGCCGCTTCCGGGGACAGGGGGTCCTCCGGGCGCTGAAGAAACAGGAAAAAGAACTATGAAGAAAATCTCTATCGCTGTGGCCGCCGTCGCCGCAATCGCCGCCACGCCCGCTTTCGCCGGCGAAGCGCGCGTCGAAGCCCGCGGCGGAATCGTCTGGGCTGCCGGTGACGAAGAGGCCGTCGCGGGCGCCGCTGCCGGCTACGACTTCGACTTGGGCCAGGAAGGAAAGACCTTCGTCGGCGTCGAAGGCTCGGTGGACAAGATTTTGGCGGACGGCACCGACGTTGTGTTCGGCCTGACCGCCCGCGTCGGCGCTCACACCAGCGCGAACGGCAAGTTCTACATCGCGGGTGGCTACAGCTTCAACGATGGCGACGCCTGGCACCTCGGCGCTGGTTACCAGCACAAGGTTTCGAACAACGTATACCTGAAGGCGGAATACCGCCGCTTCTTCGAGGCCGTGGACGTGAACTCCGCCGTCCTTGGCCTCGGCGTCACTTTCTGATCACACGATTGGACATGGGAAAAGGGCGGCCTTGATGGCCGCCCTTTTTTTATGCGGTCCGCGTCGCCTCAACGAATGCGCGGATCTTGCCCGGGTCCTTCACGCCCGGCGCGCTTTCGAGGCCGCTGGAGGCATCGACCAGCGGCGCACCGGTCACGCGGATGGCCTCGGCGACGTTTGCAGGCCCCAATCCCCCGGCGAGGCCCCACGGACGGGCATGCGAGAGGCCCGAGAGCATCGCCCAGTCGAACGCCAGCCCCATCCCGCCCGGCAGCGCGCCGCCCGGCGTCTTGGCGTCGTAGATCACCCGGTCGCACGCCTCGAGGTGGTGCCGCGTGGCGAGGTCGGCCGGCTGGCTCACCTCGACCACCGCCCACACCGGCAGGTCGAAGCGCGCGGCGATCTCCGCCCGGCGCGCGGCGGTGACGCGGTGGATCTGCAAGGCATCGAGCCGTCCGGCAGCGATCGCTTCGCGCAGCAGGTCGTCCGCCGGATCGACGAACACGCCGACCCGCTCGATCGCCGCGCCCGACCGCGCGGCCAGCGCGCTCGCCTGCTCGAACCCCAGGTTGCGCGGGCTGGGGGCGAAGAACATCAGCCCGACGTAATCGGCGCGCGCGGCGATCGCCGCGTCGAGCGCATCGGGCGCGGTCACGCCACAAATCTTGACCTGGGTCGTCGGCATTGCCGCGCACCTAGGCGGCGGCGAGCGGCTTTTCCAGCACCACGAAGGCAATCGGCGGGTCGCGGAGCACGGGGAAGGCCCGCGATTCGCCGGTGCGGGCGTAGCCGCAGCGTTCGTACCAGGCGATCAGCGTGTCGCGGCCGTCGATGACGGTCATCTCCATCGCCTTGATCCCGGTAGCGCGGGCGGTCTCCTCGGCTGCGTCGAGCAGGCGCCGGCCGAGGCCGCTCGATTGCAGGTCCGGCTCGACGCACAGCATGCCGAGATAGGCGAGCGTAGCGTCCTTGCGGGTGACCGCAACGCTGCCGACGCACTTGTCGCCATCGCGGGCGACCAACATGATCACCTGAGGATCGCCGAGTAGTTCGGTCAGTTCTTCGTCGGTGACCCGCTCGCCATCGAGGATGTCGGCTTCGTGGTTCCACCCGCGCCGCGCCGAATGGCCGCGGTATCCCGCTTCGAGCAGGCGCTTGAGGGCAGGGGCATCGGCGAGCGACGCCCGTTCGATTGCGATCAAAGCGTCGCCTCGATCGCCACTGCGGCGGCGAGCGGGTCGTCGGCGCGGCTGATCGGGCGGCCGACCACCAGCACGCTCGCGCCGTCGTCGCGTGCCTGGCGGGGGGTGACGACGCGCTTCTGGTCGCCGACGCCGTCCTCGGGCAGGCGCAGGCCGGGGACGACGAAGAAGCCGTCCTTCCACTGGTCGTGCACCGCCTTCACCTCGCGCCCCGAGCAGACGATCCCGTCGAGCCCCGCGGTGTGCGCCAGTTCGGCGAGGCGCATGACCTGATCGTGCGCGCTGCCCGCGACGCCGGTGCGCGCAAGATCGCGCTCGTCGAGGCTGGTGAGCATCGTCACCGCGACCACCTTGGTGCCGTTGGCAGCCGCGGCCTTGGCGTCCTCCATCATCGCCCGGCCACCGGACGCGTGGATGGTGACGATCGCGGGCTCCAGCATGTGGATCGCCTGCATCGCGCCCGCGACGGTGTTGGGAATGTCGTGCAGCTTCAGGTCGAGGAAGATCGGAAGGCCGACGTGGGCCAGCTCGTGCACTCCGTGGTGCCCGTGCGCGCAGAAGAATTCGAGTCCGAGCTTGAGACCGCCGATGTGACCCTTGACCCTGGTCGCCAGCGCCTTGGCATCCTCCAGCCGCGGCAGGTCGAGCGCGAGATAGACCGGGCTCGTCATCCCAGGATGTCGTCGCGCGGCACCGGCGCGCCGGCGACCGGCTCGGGTGCGAGCGGGGCGGGCGAGGGCGGCGGAGGCACAGCGGTGGGCGTCGCGATCGCGTTCGCGGTGGCGCGCTGCGAGGTCTCGAGCTGCAGGATGCGCCGCTGCAGGCGCCACTTGCTGCCGCGATGGATCAGCCACATCG
>JAEWKG010000095.1 GCA_023386135.1 Pseudomonadota bacterium
TGGAAGGGGGAAGATGTCTGTTTGGTCGGCCTGGGCCGGGCGCGAGGAACGGCGCCGCGACCGGCTCGACCCCGCCCTCGCGGCGCGGTGGCTGGCGACGTTCGATTTGCCGGCGCAGAGCGAAGGCGCGATGCCTCAGGGTGTCCACTTCTGCCTCTGCACGCCCGACGCGCAGACCGCTGCGCTGGGGGAGGACGGTCACCCCATGCGTGACGACAGCGCGACAAGCTTTTTCCCGCCGGTCCCGCTCCCGCGCCGGATGTGGGCGGCGAGCGCGATCGAGTTCGAGGCACCCATCGCGATCGGCGCCGATATCGAGCGGGTCTCGCGCATCGCCTCGATCACGCCCAAGTCCGGCAAGAGCGGAGAGATGGTGTTCGTCGAGGTTCTGCATGAAACCTCCGCTGACGGTGCGCTCGCGGTGCGCGAAACGCAGACGCTGGTCTACCGCGAAGCCGCGGCGGGCGACGCGCCGCTTCAGCCGGCCGCTCTCGCCGATGACCGGTTCAATGCGGACGAGTGGCAAACCCATCGGGCGCTGACGCCGCACGAGCCGCTGCTGTTTCGCTTCTCCGCGCTCACGTTCAACACCCACCGCATCCACTACGACCTGCCTTACGCGCGCGATGCCGAGCGTTATCGCGGATTGGTCGTGCACGGGCCGCTGATGGCGAACCTGCTGCTGCAGCTTGCGGGTCCAGTGAAGCGGTTCGCTTTCCGCGCAGTCAGCCCCGCGATTGTCGGGGAACCCCTCCACCTCGTCTCGCGCGCCGAGGGAGACACGCTCACCCTCGGAGCGTTCGCGGGCGATGGGCGCCAGGTCGTGCAGGCCGACGCGACGCGCTAGGCGAATTGCCGGTGCCCGATGCGCCTGCTAGACGTTTCACTTGAAACCATGGCCGCTCTAGCAACCCCGGACGCCGACTTTACCGCCCTGCCGGAGATGCCGGCGGACGTCTTCACCGCGCCACTACAGAAGCCCGCGCACGTGGGCGAAGACTGGCTCGAGCCCAAGCAGGCCGAGTACTCCAGCGACGACGACGCGATCTGGAACGACCTGTTCGCGCGGCAGATGGACGTGCTGCCCGGCCGCGCGGCGGGGGCATTCATGGCGGGGCTGCAGAAGCTCAATCTCAACCGCGGCGGAGTGCCCGAATTCGGCAAGCTCAGCGAAGACCTCGGCCACCTGACCGGCTGGTCCGTGGTGCCGGTGCCGATGCTGATCCCCGATCACGTGTTCTTCTGGCACCTCGCCAACCGGCGCTTCCCGGCGGGCAACTTCATCAGAACGCGCGAGACGTTCGACTATATCGAGGAGCCCGACGTCTTCCACGACGTGTTCGGCCACGTGCCGATGCTGACCGACCCGGTCTATGCCGACCACATGCAGGAATACGGCCGCGCCGGGTGGAAGGCGATGCGCTACAACCGGCTGAAGGCGCTGGGCGCGCTCTACTGGTACACGGTCGAGTTCGGGCTGATCGAGGAAGCCGGCGGGATCAAGGCCTACGGCGCGGGCATCCTCTCGGGCCCGACCGAGGTGGTCTATGCGACCGAGGCGAAGAGCCCCAATCGGATCATGCTCAACGTCGACCGGGTCATGCGCACCGACTACGTGATCAGCGATCTCCAGCCGACCTACTTCGTGATCGAGAGCTTCGAGGATCTCTATCGCCAGACGGTGGAGCGCGATTTCGACCGGCTCTACCGCAGCCTGCACCCGGGGTTCACCTACGCCAACAGCGCGGTGATCGATCTCGACAATGTGGTGAACGTGGGCACGCAGGAATACCTGCTGCGCGGCGGACGCGGCAGCGGCGCGCGGCCGGTCTAACCTTTCGCTTGGGCAAAAAGAAAACCGGCCCGGGATCGCTCCCGGGCCGGTCTATCTCGAAAACGCGAACCTTAGTTGGTGGTCGCGGTCGCGGCCGGGCCAGGGGCGCCGGTCTTGTCGGCCATTTCGCCTTCCTTCTCCATCGCGTCGGCCTTGTCTTCGGCCTTGTCGGTCATCGCGGAAGCCTGGGCGTCGGTAATCTGGCCAGCGTCGGCGGCCGCTTCGGCCGAAGCGTTGGTGGCTTCGGCAGCCTGCTCACCGGCGTCTTCGGCGGCGTTTTCCTTCGGGCCGTCGCAAGCGGCGACGGTCAGTCCAAGGACGAGAGCCGACGACAGAGCAATGAGTTTCTTCATTTCTTCTTCCCCTTTTTGGATGGGACGGGAGGCATAACAAATCCCCGTCCACGGTGGTAAGCTAAAATGTGTCGTTGCGAAGGCGTGGTGCGACGAGCGTGTTGAACGCCGCGAGCAGCGCCGCCGCGCCCGCGATGGAGAGCAGCAGCGCCTGCGCCGAGAGGCCGACCAGCAGCGACTCGTCGCTCGCGAACGCGCCCGCGATGAGCGCGCCGACGACACCGAGCGCGACGTTGGCGGCGATACCGCGTCCGTCGTCGCTTCGGCTGAGAATGGAGGCGAGCCATCCGAGGATGCCCCCCACCGCGATCAACACCACAAATCCCATCGTCTTGACACCTGTTAGAGCGTCAAGCGCCGCAAACCGGGGTTGGTTCCGCGCGCAGGCAGCGATTTTGCGGAGTGTGGCGCGAATGCCTCAGCGGCTGGCGAGCCAGATAACCGCCGCGAGGCCGACCGCGATGCGGTACCACGCGAAGGGCGCGAAGCCCCGGCGCGAGACGTAGGCGACGAACGCGCGGATCACGATCAGCGCAACCACGAACGCGACGACGAAGCCCACCGCGACCTCGGTCCACCCCACCCCCGCGCCGCCGGCGAGCTCGGCGCGCTTGTCGATCAGGCTCAAGGCCGTTGCGCCGAGCATCGTCGGGATGGCGAGGAAGAACGAGAATTCCGCCGCGGTCTTGCGCCCTACGCCCAGCGCGAGCGCGCCCATGATCGTCGCGCCCGAGCGGCTGACGCCGGGCACCAGCGCGAGGCACTGCGCCAGGCCCACGCCGAGCGCCTGGCGCACCGGAAGGTCGGCGACGCCGGTTTCCTCGCCCGGTTTGACCGCCCGCTCGACCGCGAGGATCGCGACACCGCCCGCGATCAGCGCCCATGCGACGATCGTCGGGCTCTCGAGCATCTCATAGATGAAGCCCTTGAGCGCGAAGCCGAGCGCTGCCGAGGGCAGGAAGCCGAGCAAGAGGTTGCGCACGAAGCGCAGCCCTTCGGCCTCCAGCCGCAGCAGTTTCATCCCCTCGTCCCAGAACGTGCGCCGGTACTGGACCACGACCGCGAGGATCGCGCCAAGCTGGATGACGACGTTGAACAGCTCCCACTGCGCCGCATCGTAACCGAACAGCTCCGAGGCGAGGATCAGGTGGCCGGTGGAGGAGACCGGGATGAATTCGGTCAGGCCCTCGACGATGCCGAGGAGGATGGCGGTGAGGATCAGACCCATGCGCCGCCCATGAAGCAAGGGCCGCGCATGTCAATGCGCTCCTCCCCGTTCCGCAGGAATGGGGGGGGACTGCCGCCGATGGCGGTGGTGGAGGGGTGATGCGGTGCAAACTACCCCTCCGTCACACGCCTGCGGCGCGTGCCACCTCCCCATTCGCGCTGTGCGCGAACGGGGAGGAGCTTTCGCTTACCAGATGCGGATGCGCTGCTCCGGCGGCAGGTAGAGCGCATCGTCGGGCGTCACGTTGAACGCCTTGTACCACTCGTCGAAGTTCCGGACGATGCCGTTGGTGCGGTACTGCTCCGGGCTGTGCGGATCGGTGCGAAGGCGCTGCAGCGCGGTCGCGTCGCGCTGCTGCGAGCGCCACACCTGCGCCCAGGCGAGGAAGAAGCGCTGGTCGCCGGTCAACCCGTCGATCACCGGCGCCTTCTTGCCATTGAGCGACATATGGTACGCGCGGTACGCCACCGACAGGCCGCCGAGATCGCCGATGTTCTCGCCCAGCGTCAGGCGCCCGTTCACGCACGGCTGCCCTTCGCCCAGCGGGCAGAACTTGTTGTACTGATCGACCAGCGCGCTCGTCAGCTTGTCGAACGCGGCGCGGTCGGCGTCGGTCCACCAGTTGCGCAGCATGCCGGTACCGTCGGACTTGGAACCCTGGTCGTCGAAGCCGTGGCCCATTTCGTGCCCGATCACCGCGCCGATCCCGCCGTAGTTGACCGCCGGGTCCGCCGTCAGGCCGAAGAACGGCTGCTGGAGAATGCCCGCCGGGAACACGATCTCGTTCTTGGTCGGGTTGTAATAGGCGTTCACCGTCTCGGGCAGCATGCCCCATTCGGTGCGGTCGATCGGCCCGCCGAGCTTCTTGAGCTCGTCGGCGGTCTCCCACGTGCCCGCGGCGATGCGGTTGGCGAGCGGCTGGCCGGGGGTGATCGCGAGGCCGGGGTAGGTTTCCAGCTTGTCGCGGTAGCCGATCTTGGGATCGAACGCGTCGAGCTTGGCGGTCGCTTCCTTCTTGGTCGCCGCGCTCATCCACTTGTTCTCGGCGATGCTGACGCCCAATGACTTGCGCAGGTTGGCGACCAGGTCGACCATCGCCGCCTTGTTGGCCGGCGGGAAGTAGCGCTGAACATAGGCCGCGCCGACCAGCTCGCCCATCAGCCCTTCGCTCTCGTCGATCGCGCGCTTCCACCGCGGGCGCTGCTCGGGCGTGCCGCCCAGCGTCTTGCCGTAGAATTCGAACTGCGCGGCATCGATGTCGCTCGGCAGCACCGCGGCGTTGCCCGACAGGAAGCCCTTGATCATCCACGCCTGCAGCACGTCGATCGGGGTCGCTTCGAGCAGCTTCATCATCGCCGGGGTGCCGCCGCCGATCTTGGCGAGCGTCGCTTCGTCGAGCCCGAGCTCCTTCGCGCGCTCGGGCGTCGGCGGCAGGTCGCCCACCACGAAGCGGTCGGTCTTGTCGAAGCCCGATGCGGTCAGGAACGCGGCGGTCGGGAACGCCGGGTCGAGCGCGCCCAGCTCGGCGGGGGTCAGCGCGTTGTAGGTGAGGTCGCGGTTGCGGCGGGTGGCGCGGTCCCACGCCACCTTGCGCGCGGCGCTGTCCTCGAAGGCATAGACCTTGGCCGCCATCCCGGCGGGATCGGCGTACCCGGCCTTGCCGAGCAGGAACGCAAGATAGTCGCGGTACTTCGCCTGGATCGCTTTACCCGCGTCGGTTTCGTCGAGGTAGTAGTCGCGGTCGGGCAGGCCCAGGCCGCCCGCGCCCACGGCGATCGAGTAGCGGGTCGGCTCCTTGGCATCGACGGTCACGCCGCCGCCGATCGGCGAGGGATAGCCGACGGTGCCCCACAGCGTGGCGAGCTTGGCCAGCGTGTCGGCGTTGCGGATCTGGTCGAGGTAGGGCTGCGCGGGGGCCAGGCCGGCGGCGTCGATCGCCTTGGTGTCGAGGAACGCGTTGTAGGCATCGACGATGCGCTTCTCGTCGGCCGACAGCGTCGCCGGGTCCTTGGCGACGAGCTCGTCCACCAGCGCCTTCACGTCGCTGGTCGATTTCTCGCGCAGCAGGTTGAACGCGCCGAAGCGGCTGAACTCGGGCGGCAGCGGGTTGGCCTTGAGCCACTTGGCGTTGGCGTAGCCAAAGAAGTCGTCACCCGGATCGATCGAGGGATCGATGTCGTTGGGATCGAAGCCCCACTTGCCGAAGGTCATCGTCGGCAGCGGCGCTGGCGCCGAGGCAGGAGCGGGTGCGGAAGCCGGGGCCGATGCAGCAGCAGGCGTGGCAGCCGGGGCATCGTCCGCCAGCGCGGGCGCGGCGACGGTCAGGGCAAGGGCGCTGATCCCCAGCGCGGCAAGTGTCTTCATGGTCATGACGAGTCCCGATAGTGATCTGTGGTCGCGGGCGGGCACGCGCTCGCGAGGGGAAGAGTAGCGTCCGGCGGACCGCCCTACCTTACGATAGGCACGGCCCGTCCCGCAACGCTTATGTCGGCGATGCGATCAAGGGCGTGACCGCCTGCTGAACGGGCTGCCCATGCCGCATGGCACGGCGACGATCGCTCAAGCCGCCTCCACGGCGCCGAACTGCAGCTTGGCGAGGCGGGCATAGAGGCCGCCCGCTTCCGCCAGCACGCCGTGGCTGCCCTGCTCGACGATGCGGCCATCGTCCATCACCACGATCCGATCGGCCTGCCGCACGGTGGCGAGGCGGTGAGCGATGACCAGAGTGGTGCGGTCGGCCATCAGCCGGTCGAGCGCATCCTGCACCAGCCGCTCGCTCTCGGCGTCCAATGCGCTGGTCGCCTCGTCGAGCAGCAGGATCGGCGCCTTGCGCAGGATCGCGCGGGCGATCGCGAAGCGCTGGCGCTGCCCGCCCGAAAGCTGGGTGCCGTTCTCGCCGAGGAACGTATCGAGCCCCTGCGGCAGCGCGCGCAGGAACGCTTCGGCATTGGCGGCGCGGGCAGCCTCCCAGATCTCCTCGTCGCTCGCGTCCCAGTTTCCGTAGCGCAGGTTGTCGCGCGCGTTGGCGCTGAACAGCACGCCTTCCTGCGGCACGAAGGCGATGCGGCGGCGGATTTCGGCCGGATCGGCGCTGGTCAGCGGAACCCCGTCGAGGCGGATGGTACCGGCCTGCGGATCGTAGAACCGCTCGACCAGCTGGAAGATGGTGCTCTTGCCCGCGCCCGACGGGCCGACGATGGCGACGGTCTCGCCCGGCTGCACCTCGAGGGTGAAGTCGCGCAGCGCCGGGCTCTCGAGCCGGGTCGGATAGCGGAAGCTGACGTTACGGAACGACAGCGATCCGCGCGCGGGCTCGGGCAGCGCCTCGGGCCGGGCCGGCGGGGCGATGCTCGGTTTTTCGTTGAGGAGCTCGGCCAGCCGGCTCGCCGCACCCGCTCCGCGCAGGAGATCGCCGTAGACCTCGGTCAGCGCGCCGAACGCGCCCGCCACCAGCCCGGCGGTCACCACCACCGCGGCGATCGTGCCGCCCGAGATCGCCCCGCTCGCCACGCCCATCGCGCCGCGCCACAGCAGCAGCACGATCGCGCCGAACACGATCATGATGATGATCGCGGTCATCGCCGCGCGGATCAGGATTCGCCGCCTTGCGGTCGAGAAGGTCCGCTCGACCGCTTCGGCGAAACGGGTCTTCTCGCGGTCTTCCTGGTTGAAGGCCTGCACGATCTTCATCGCCGCGAGCACTTCGGTGGTGATCGCGCCGATGTCCGCCACCCGGTCCTGGCTGGTTCGCGAAACGGTGCGCAGGCGGCGGCCGAACACGGTGATCGGCACCACGATCGCGGGGATGATCAGCATCATCCACATCGTCAGCGTGGGGACGAGCGTGAACAGGTAGATCGTCCCGCCGATCGCCATCAGCGTATTGCGCAAGGCGACCGAGACGGTCGTGCCCACCACCTGCTCGATCAGCGTGGTGTCGCTGGTCATCCGGCTGGAGATTTCCTTGGGCGAGTTCTCTTCGTAGAAACCGGGCGCAAGGCGCAGGAGGTTGGTCTGCACCGCCTGGCGGATGTCGGCGACCACCCGCTCGCCCAGCCAGCTCACGAAATAGAACCGCAGCGCCGTGCCCAGCCCAAGCACGATCACCACCCCGAACAGCAGGCGCACCGCGTGCTCGATCCCGGCGACATTGTCACCCTTGGCAAAGCCGTGGTCGATCAGGCTCTTGAAGTAGGCCGGGATCGCCAGCGTGGCGGCGGCGGTGATGGTGAGCGCGATCAGCGCCATCACCACGTGCCCCGGATATTTGAGCGCCTGCCGCCAGATCATGACCAGCGGACGGACGCTTTTCGCCGCCAGCGGGTCGCGCGGCTTGCGCCGGAACAATCCGGTGCGCCGATTTTCTTCTACTGCTTCGACCCCGCTCAGGTCCGCGCGTTCGCTCTGGTCCATCGCCGCCGCACATAGGCGCGCAAGGTTCGCAAATCCACCGTGCTGCCCTGCGACGGGACCGCAGCTGCGTTTTGTGCGTTGCACAAGAATCGGAACGCGGGCACGATGCCCGCCGAAGGGTCCATACCGCTCGCTCGAAAGCGGCGCCCAGCAGGGGAATGCGATTGCTTTACCACGCATACGAATTGCAGCGCGCCTGGCTCAGCAGCGCGAGCGCCTGGGCCTCGATCGGGGCGGAACTGATGAGCAACCCGCGCTACCCAGCGGCGTATTTCGGGATAGGCCCGATGGCCGCCGCCTCGCTCGAGGTGTTCGCCCACGCCACCCAGCCGCGCGGGAAGCCGGCGTTCGACATCGAGGCGGTCACGGTCGACGGCAGCGCGCATGCGGTCACCGAGGCGATCGTCTACAACAAACCGTTCGGCGACCTGCGCCGCTTCACCCGCGACGGCCTGCCCGGCGATGCGCCCAAGGTGCTGATCGTCGCGCCGATGAGTGGCCACTACGCCACCTTGCTGCGCGGCACCGTCGCGCGGATGGTCGAAAGCAGCGACGTCTACATCACCGACTGGGCCGACGCGCGCGACGTGCCCGCCAGCGCGGGCAAGTTCGATCTCGACGACTACATCGACTACTTGATCGAATTCCTCGCCTTCATCGGTCCGGATACGCACGTGATCGCGGTGTGCCAGCCGTCGGTCCCCGCGCTCGCCGCGGCGGCGGTGATGAACGCAGGCCGCCACCCCGCGCGCCCTGCGACGCTGACCATGATGGGCGGCCCGATCGATACGCGGGAATCGCCGACCACGGTCAACGACCTCGCGATGAACCGCCCGATTGCCTGGTTCCGGCAGAACGTCATCGCCACGGTGCCGGTGCAATACGCGGGCAGCGGGCGGCGGGTCTATCCGGGCTTCCTGCAGCTCTCGGGATTCATGAGCATGAACCTCGGCAACCACCTGATGAGCCACTACGAGATGTTCAAGCATCTCACCGCGGGCGACGAGGAAAGCGCGCAGGCGACCAAGGACTTCTACGACGAATACCGCAGCGTGTGCGACATGACCGCCGAGTTCTATCTCCAGACGGTCGAGGAGGTGTTCCAGAAGCATTCGCTGTCGAACGGCACCTTCGTGCACCACGGCGAGGTGGTGGACCTCGGCGCGATCCGCGACACCGCGCTGCTGGCGGTCGAGGGTGAGCGCGACGACATTTCCGGCATCGGCCAGACCAAGGCTGCGCTCGATCTTGCGACCGGTCTCGCGAGGGCCAAGAAGCAGTATCTGCTCGCCGAGGGCGCCGGGCACTACGGCATCTTCAACGGCAGCCGCTGGCGCGACAAGATCGCCCCGGTGGTCGAAGCGTTCGTCGCTCGCCACGGCGCGAAGAAGCTCCGGGTCGCGGCCTAGAGCGGCGGCGGGATCGTCTCCGGCGGCGGCGTTGCCGCGCGGCGGCCGAACAGCCGCCGCAGCACGCGGCGGGCGAGCAGGATCAGCCAGACGGTCAACGCCAGCAGCACCAGCGCGATGCCGCCCGCGATCACGGGATGCGCGTAGGCGAGCCACAGCAGGCCGGCGCTCGCTACATCCTCCGCGGTCGAGACGACCATGTTGCTGAACGGTTCGGGGCTGGCGTTGACCACCGCCCGCGCTCCGGCCTTGCCGCCGTGGGCCACGAGGGCCGCACCGCCGCCGAGGATGAAGGCGATGGCCTGGGTCGCCGGATCGCCGGGGTCGACGATCGCCAGGGCGAGTAGCGCGCCGCCGATCGGGCGCACCACGGTGTGCACCGCGTCCCACGCGCTATCGAGCCAGGCCACCTTGTCGGCGAAGAACTCGGCCAGAGCGGCGATTGCGGCGACGCCCATCACCCACGGGTTAGCGAGCACGTCGAGCGCGTGCAGGTGGTCGGGCAGCGGGAGCGCGCCCACGCGCATGGCGATGCCGGTGGCGAGAATCGCGAGGTAAAGCCGCCACCCTGCAAGCAGGCTGACGCTGCCGGCGAGCCCGAGAACTTCGACGATGCCCATAGGCGCTCCTTTCGGGGCTCAGCATGCGCCCGCCGGAGGCAACGCGCAATCAGCCGATCCGGGCCTAGCCTATGCGTGCTCCCTGGCCGCCGTCGACCGGCAGCAGCACGCCGGTGACGAACTTCGCCTCGTCGCTGGCGAGAAACAGCGCCGCGTTGGCGACGTCCCACGCCGTGCCCATGCCGCCCTTCAGGGGCACCATCGCATCCCGCGCCTCGCGCTGGGCGGCAAGATCGCGCCCGTCGCGCGCCGCTGTCCCGCCCACCCCCATCGGGGTGTCGATCAGGCCCGGCAGGATCGCATTGCAGCGCACCCCGCGCTTCGCCGAACCGAGCGCGGTGGCGATCGCCAACCGGTTAAGCGCCGCCTTGGACACTTCATACGCGACCATGTTCGCGCCCGCCGTCGACGCGAGCGAGCTGACCAGCACGATCGACCCGCCGCCCGCTGCACGCATGGGGCCAAGCACCGCCTTCACCAGCCGCCGCGCGCCGGTGAAGTTGACCGCGAACACCGTCTCGAACGCCTCGTCGTCGTAGGCGTGTGCGGGCCCATCGCCACGGTGGCCGATGCCGACGTTGTCGACGCAGATGTCGATCCGGCCCCAGCGCTCAAGGGCCGCCGCGACGATGGCCTCCGCTTCCGTGACGATGTCTGCGCCAAATGCAGATGCAGTGCCGCCCGATGCCGCGATCTCGGCCGCTGTCGCCTCCGCGCGAGACAGATCACGATCGACGCACAGCACTTCGGCGCCCTCGCGCGCGAAGGTCAGCGCGATCGCCTTGCCGTTGCCGATGGTCTCGCCCGGTTGCTGGCCCGCGCCGACGACCACCGCCGTCTTGCCCGCCAGCCGGCCCGTCACCGCAGGTCGAGCTCCGGATTGAGCTGGCTCTCGTCTTCCAGCTGCACGCCGAAGCTGTTCAGCATCATCGAGACCTGGGTGTACTGTCCGACGGTGAAGACGAGGTCCATCCGCCCCTTGTCGCCGAGCGGCTCGAGAGCCTCCCAGGTCGCATTCGACACGAAGTGATCCTTCACGAGTTCGTCGCAGGCGGTGACGATCGCGCGGTCGAGGTCGTCCCAGCACTTGGCGTGCGGGCCTTCCATCGTGCCCGCGACGTCCGCCTCGCTCATGCCCGAGGCGAGGCCGATGCGCTCGTGCTGGGCGAATTCGTAGCCCGAGCGGCAATTCCACCCGGTGCGCAGGATCGCGATCTCGCGCCGCCGCGGGTCCAGCGCGTTCTTGCGGCTGAGGATGTAGTTCCCCCACGCGAGGAACCGCGTCAGCGCTTCCGGCGCGCGGGCGAAGGTGAGGAAGATGTTGAGCGGCCGCGCACCCTCGCGCATCACCGGCGCCAGCGCCTCGGCCTGCTCCGGGGAGAGCGCGGCCGGGTCGAGCGGGGCGACGCGCGGGGTGCGCAACCTCATACTACAGAACTTCGAACAGCCCAGCCGCGCCCTGGCCGCCGCCAATGCACATCGTCACGACGACGTACTTCACGCCCCGGCGCTTCCCCTCGATCAGCGCATGGCCGACGCAGCGCGCGCCGGTCATGCCGAACGGGTGGCCGATCGACACCGAGCCGCCGTTGACGTTCAGCCGGTCGCCCGGGATACCGAGCTTGTCGCGGCAGTAGATGACCTGCACCGCGAACGCCTCGTTCAGCTCCCACAGGCCGATGTCGTCCATCTTCAGGCCGAACCGGTCGAGCAGCTTGGGGATCGCGAACACCGGGCCGATGCCCATCTCGTCGGGCTTGGTGCCGGCGACCGCCATGCCGACGTAGCGGCCCATCGGGGTCAGCCCGCGCGCCTTGGCGACTTCGGCTTCCATCAGCACCGAGGCGGCCGAACCGTCGGCGAGCTGGCTGGCGTTGCCGGCGGTGATCGTGTGGCCTTCGCCCATCACCGGCTTGAGGCTGGCGAGCCCTTCCAGCGTGGTGTCGGGACGGTTGCAGTCGTCCATCGAGATGGTGACTTGCTTCTCGCTGGTCTCGCCGGTGGCCTTGTCGGTGACCTTCATCGTCGCGGTGACGGGGATGATCTCGTCGTCGAGCTTGCCGGCGGCCTGCGCGGCGGCGGTGCGCTTCTGCGATTCGAGGCTGTATTCGTCCTGCGCCTCGCGACTGATATTGTAGCGTTTGGCGACAACCTCGGCGGTGCCGATCATCGGCATGTAGATATCGGGGTGGAGCGCGAGCAGCGCTTCGCTCTGCACCAGTCGGCCGCCGCCAGCGGCCATGCCGCTGATCGATTCAAGACCGCCCGCGACGCAGATGTCCATCCGGTCGACGATGATTTGCTTTGCGGCGGTGGCGATGCTCATCAGGCCCGACGAGCACTGACGGTCCATCGACATGCCCGGCACGCTGTCGGGGAAGCCGGCCATCAGCGCAATTTGGCGGCCGACGTTCATGCCCTGCATGCCCTGCTGGCTCGCCGCGCCCATGATCACGTCGTCGATCTCGTTGCCCGAAAGGCCCGCCCGCTCGGCGGCGGCCTTGACCGAGAACGCGCCCAGCTCGACCGCGTGGGTGTTGTTGAACGCCCCGCGGCCCGCCTTGGCGAGCGGGGTGCGGGCGGTGGAGACGATGACGGCGTCACGCATTTTAGAACCTTTCGTCATCCCAGCGAAAGCTGGGATCTCGTTGAGCTACACTTGAGCGTCGGCATTAGAACGACGCGATCCCAGCTTCCGCTGGGATGACGGTCTTTGTCCGTCAGACGAAGAACTGCATGATCCATTCGGTGATTAGGGCGGGCGTGTCCTCGCCCTCGATCTCGATGGTGATCTCGTGGGTCTGCTGCCACTGGCCGGGGCGCTTTTCTTCCAGCTCGATCAGCTTCCAGTGGCCGCGGATGCGCTTGCCGCTGCGGACGGGGCTGATGAAACGGGTTTTGTTGCCGCCGTAGTTGACGCCCATCTTGACTCCGTCGACCCGCGGGAGGTCCGAATTGGCGGAGAGGTACGGGATCATCGACAGCGTCAGGAAGCCATGCGCGATGGTACCGCCGAACGGGGTCAGCTTGGCTTTTTCCTCATCGATATGAATGAACTGGTGATCGCCCGTCGCCTCGGCGAACTGGTTGATCCGCTCCTGGCTCATCACGACCCATTCGCTGGTGCCGACGTTCTGGCCGACCTGAGCTTTGACTTCCTGCGGGCTCATGCGCCTCTCCTTGCGATTAGAAACCACGGTATGCGGTTTCCATAGGCGCAAGAATTGCCTTAGCGCAACGGCGCAGCCTCTGCCGTTACGGCATCGTTGGCGAGGGGCGCCGGCGGCGCCTGGCGGGTCCGCTTGCGGCGCGGCGAATCGGCGAGCTTGCACCAGGTCCACAGCGCGCACTGCACGCCCAGCAGCGTCAGGATGAACGGCTGGTAGGCGATCCCCTGGAACAGCGAGCCGACGAGGTAGACGATCTGCGCGAACTGCAGCGCGCCCGCGAGCGGCGCCTGCCACTGCTGGTCCTCCGCGGTGCGGCCGCGCCAGCGGCGGCGGAGGCGCTCCATCTGCCACAGCCCCAGCGCGTGGATCCACAGCCACAGGCCGAGCCCCGGCCAGCCCTGCTCGCCCAGCATCTCGAACACCGCCGAGTGATAGGCCCGCGCCTTGTCGGTATGGTCTTCGTAGTCGACCGAGCTGGTGTTCCCGGCGCCGGTCCGCACCGGCAGCTGGTAGGTGAACTTGTTGCCGCGGTAGGCGTCGAACCCGCCGCCCATCGGGTGGCTGTTGGCGTAGTCGATGGTCCATTCCCACACCGCCACGCGGGTGGAGGCGGACTTGTCCTCGTCATGCGTCTCGAGCGTCGACATCCGCTCGTAGTAGCTCTGCGGCAGGAACGGCAGCGCCATCAGTCCCAGCAGCGCCGCGCCGCCGATGTAGAGGAACCGCCGCTTCACATCGCGCAGCATCAGCACGCCGAGCACGCCGAGGCACAGGAGGCCGGTGCGCGCCTCGGTCCCGATCGGGATCAGCACGCAGGCGAAGATGAGGGCATAGGCGAACGTCTTCACCCGCCAGTCGGGCGGGAACACCGTGCCGTGCCTCGCCAGCCACAGCGCCAGCGGGATGATCGCGATCGCCACCGTGGCGATGGTCGAGCTTTCGTACATGCCCGTATTGTTCTGCACGAACAGGTAGAGCACCCCGTAGCCGCCGCCGCCGGTCGCGGTCTTGATCCCGCCGTCGATCACGATCGCACCGGCGGTCAGCACCATCGTCAGGATCGCCGCCTCGAACCGCAGCCGGGTGGTCAGCGTCAGCGGGACAAACATCGCGAAGACGAGCGCCTTCCACACCCAGCTCCACTTCATCGCCGCCTGGACCGGGAAATCGGCGTTGGCCGTGGTGACCGCGCACCACGCGAGCAGGGCCAGGATCAGCCACTGGCGAAAGCCGAAGCGCGCGCCGTGCTTGGGATCGGCGAGCAGCCACCCGCCGAACGCGGCGCAGAAGGCGATCAGCGAGACCGGTAGCGCGGCGACAAAGCGCCAGCCGATGTCCTGCGGCGCGAGCGTGTCGATGTAGATGTAGGTCAGCACCCACAGGAACGGCCGCCGCAACCCCAATGCGAGCAACGCGGCGATGAACAGGAACAGGCCGAGGTCGATCATTCGGCCGGCTCTTCGTGCGACACGTCCTTGTCCAGGTCGTCGCGGCTCATCAGCCGCACCGCCATCAGCAGCAGCAGGCCGTGCGTGAGGGCAAGGGCGAACAGGTCGATCATCGGCCTCGTCCGCCTACACGCACGCGGTTGACGCGCCGTTAAGCCTATCGTGCGACAACCTTTGCATGACCCGGGTACTGCACGTCCTCGACCATTCGCTGCCGCTCCACAGCGGCTACACCTTCCGCACCCGCGCGATCATGACCGCGCAGGCAGCAAGCGGACTCGAGGTGCGGGGGATCACCGGCCAGCGTCACGCCGCGAACGGACCCGTCGCCGAGGTCGCCGACGGCCTCCTGTTCCACCGCACCCCCGGCACCGCGGGCGGCGCGCCGGGCCTCAGGGAATGGCGCGAGATCGGCCGGCTTGCCGACGAGATCGTGCGGGTTGCCGCCGACTGGCGCCCCGACGTGCTCCACGCCCATTCGCCCGCGCTGTGCGGCCAGGCCGCGCTGCGCGCCGGGCGCGCGCTCGGCCTTCCGGTGGTCTACGAAATCCGCGCGTTCTGGGAGGATGCCGCGGTCGGCAACCGCACGGGGCGCGAAGGCTCGGTCAAGTACCGCCTGACCCGCGCGCTGGAAGACCGGGTGGTGACCGAGGCCGACGCGGTGTTCACCATCTGCCACGGCCTGCGCGACGATCTGATCGCCCGCGGCCATCCCGGCGGCAAGATCGGCCTCTCGCCCAACGGCGTCGACTTCGCGCTGTTCGGCGATCCGCCGGCCCGTGACAGCGCACTGGCGGACCAGCTGGAGCTGGGCAACGGCCCTGTGATCGGGTTCATCGGCAGCTTCTACGACTACGAGGGCCTGGACGACCTCATCGCCGCCATGCCGCGGTTGCGCGAACGCCATCCGGGCGCCGCGCTGCTCTTGGTCGGCGGCGGGCCGATGGAGGCTGCGCTGGGGCACCAGGCGCAGGGCATGGCCGGGATCCACTTCACCGGCCGCGTCCCGCATGGCGAGGTCGAGCGGTACTATTCGCTGATCGACGTACTCGCCTACCCGCGCAAGGCGAGCCGCCTGACCGAGCTGGTCACCCCCCTCAAACCATTGGAAGCGATGGCGCAGGGCCGCATCGTCGCCGCCAGCGACGTCGGCGGCCATCGCGAGTTGATCGACGACGGCGCGACCGGTGCGCTGTTCCCGCCCGACGAGCCCAGCGCGATCGCCGACACGCTCGCCGACCTCGTCGACGGCCGCGCCGATTGGCCGGCCATGCGCGAGCGGGCGCGATCCCACGTCGCCGCTAAGCACGACTGGGCACACAACATTCGTCGTTATCAAGACGTTTACCAGCACCTGTTAGGCCGGGCCCCTAACCGGGAGCTGTCAGCGGCCGCCTGAAGGCCGGGCACGGATAAGAAGCTCTCGTAAGCAACGGGGTTCGAGTGTGAGCGACAGGTCCAAGGGCAAGACGGCCAATCAGCCGCCGGTCAGCGCCCATCCGGCGTTCCCGGTGATCGTGGCACTATGGTTCGCTGCGCTGTTCGGGATCGGCAGCATGGTCCTGCCGATGGACATGTTCGAACGCCTCTCGGTCTCGAGCGGCCTCGCCGATGCCTTTGCCGCCGCCCAGCCGCCGCTTGGTGAGAGCAGCCGCTGGATCGTCGCCTTCGCCGCCGCCGTCCTCGGTGGCCTCGCCGGGGTACTCGTCGCTCGCAAGGTCGCCGCCACGCAGGCCGCATCGACCGCGCGCCGTGCCGCAGGGTCCGACGATGCCGCCGAGGAGACTTTCGTCAAGCGCCCGATCTCGGCGCACGAGGAACTCGGCGAAGGCGGCCTCGATGCGGATGCCGATGCCGATGCGGGGACCGCAACCCAATCGAGCTTCGACGCGCGCCGCCGCGTACAGGAAGTGCTGGAGGAGAGCGCCGCGCGCGAGTTTCGCCCGTTCGCCGCCCCGCTCGCTCCCGAGCAGGATGCCGACGAGGAGCAAGCCCACTTGGTGGATTTTGGCGAGCCGAATTGGGTCGAGACGGACGACCCGGCGGAGCAGGCCTACACCGAAGATTTCAATGACGACTGGGAGGATGACGAACGTCAGGCCTTCGAGCCGGCCACCGAAGAGCGGGCGCCAGTTACCGGCGAGACCGAAACCGCCCCCCGCGCCGTGTTGCGCGAACGCGCGGTGGCCGATCTCAACATGGTCGAACTGGTCGAGCGCTTCGCACTCGCGCTGCAGAGCCATCGCGAAACGCGGGTGGCCGAGTTCGCGGTCGACGCTCCGGCCGAGGAATTCACGGCCTTCACCAGCGAGCCGGCCTCGCAGTTTCCCGAGATTCCGGTCGCGCTGCGGCCATACGAATTCGCCGACGAATTCGGCGAGGACGAAATGTTCGAGGATGAGGCAGCCGACGAGCCCGAAGGCGATTATCCTTCGCTCCTCGCGATAAAGAACTCCTCCGCTTCCCCGCGCGCTCCGATGCGGTTCGAGCACGCGGACGACATCGGCGACGAGCCGGTGGTCGTCTTCCCCGGCGCCGGCCCGCGCCGCTCTGTCCGGTCACTCGAGAGCGAACGGGCCGCCCCCTCCTCTCCCACCCCCGAACCTGCGCCGACGGCACGCCCGGCCGAGGCCGGCGCGACCGAACGCGCGCTGCGCGAGGCGCTGGAGAAGCTGCAACGGATGAGCGGCGCCGCCTGATTGTGCAGTGCGGCAGAAAAGCCGTGCTTTAGTCCGCTCAACGCGCCGGACGGTTGTCGGCGCGGCTGCGTTTCGCCAAACCCACCACTCGCGATAGTTTTGCTGCGTCCGGCAGCAGGGTGAATCGCGCTTCGTTGCCGAAGCGCCCGGCGGGGCGTGTCCGGCGATGCTTGGTCGGGTGCTTGATTCGGATGGGTTTTCCGCCACGCCAGGGTTTGTACGATGCAGCGAACGAGCACGATTCGTGCGGCGTCGGCCTGCTCGCGCACATCAAGGGCGAGAAGAGCCACGACATCGTAACCCGCGCGCTAGAGATTCTCGCCAACCTCGACCACCGCGGCGCGGTCGGTGCCGACCCGCTGCTGGGCGACGGCGCCGGCATCCTGATCCAGATCCCCGATCCGCTGTTCCGCAAGTGGGCGGTCGGGCAGGGCTACAACCTGCCTGCACCGGGCGAATACGCGATTGCGCAGTGCATGATGCCGCAATCGGACGCGGCGCGGGCGCACGTCACCGAGCAGATCGAGCGCTTCATCGCCAAGGAAGGCCAGGTCCTCGTCGGCTGGCGCGACGTGCCGACCACGCTCGACGGTCTCGGCCAGGCGGTGATCGATCGCATGCCGGTGATGCGCCAGTGCGTCATCGCCCGCGGCCCCAATTGCGCCGACCAGGACGCGTTCGAGCGCAAGCTGATCGTCATCCGCAAGCAGGCGCAGAACCCGCTCAGGAAGCAGGAGGAAAAGCTCGGCATCCCGGGGCTAACCGACCTCTACATCCCGAGTTTTTCCAGCCGGACGATCGTCTACAAGGGTCTGCTGCTGGCCACCCAGGTGGGCAGCTTCTACGACGACCTGCGCGATCCCGCCTGCGTGTCGGCATTGGGCCTCGTCCACCAGCGCTTCAGCACCAACACTTTCCCGAGTTGGCGCCTCGCTCACCCGTTCCGCTTCGTCGCGCACAACGGCGAGATCAACACGGTGCGCGGCAACGTGAACTGGATGAACGCGCGCCGGCGGACGATGGAATCGCCGCTGCTCGGCGCCGATCTCGACAAGCTGTGGCCGATCATCCCGCACGGGCAGAGCGACACCGCCAGCCTCGACAACGCGCTCGAGCTGCTGATGCTCGGCGGTTACCCGCTCGCGCACGCGATGATGATGCTGATCCCGGAAGCGTGGGCCAAAGACCCGCAGATGGATGCCGGCCGCCGCGCGTTCTACGAATACCACGCCGCGCTGATGGAGCCGTGGGACGGCCCGGCGGCGGTGTGCTTCACCGACGGCCGCCAGATCGGCGCGACGCTCGACCGCAACGGCCTGCGCCCGTCGCGCTACTGCGTGACCAGAGACGATCTCATCTGTCTCGCGTCCGAAAGCGGGGTGCTGCCGTTTGCCGAGGAAGACATCGTCAGGAAGTGGCGCCTGCAGCCGGGCAAGATGCTGCTGGTCGACCTCGAACTGGGGCGGATCATCGAGGATGCCGAACTGAAGGCCGAGCTTGCCGCCGCGCAGCCCTATGCGCAGTGGCTCGACGCCGCGCAGTACAAGCTCGAGGACCTCGACCACATCGAGCCCGAGCTGTCCGCGGTGCCTGAGCCCGCGACCGACCTTCTGGAACGCCAGCAGGCGTTCGGTTACACGCAGGAGGACATCTCCAAGTTCCTCGAGCCGATGGCGCAGGCGGGCGACGATCCGATCGGGTCAATGGGAACCGACACCCCGATCGCGGTGCTATCGAGCCGGCCGCGCCTGCTGTTCGATTACTTCAAGCAGAACTTCGCGCAGGTGACCAACCCGCCGATCGACCCGATCCGCGAGGAGCTGGTGATGAGCCTGACCAGCATGGTCGGCCCGCGCCCCAACCTGCTCGGCCGCGATGCCGGCACGCACAAGCGGCTCGAAGTTTCGCAGCCGATCCTGACCAACGAGGACCTCGCCAAGATCCGCTCGGTCGAGGCGGCGCTGGACGGCGCATTCCGGTGCGAGACGATCGATATCTGCTGGGACGTCGAGAGCGGGCCGGAGGGACTTGAACTCGCGCTCAAGGAAATGTGCTGGGCCGCGACCGAGGCGGTGCTGCAGGATCACAACATCCTCGTCCTCAGCGACCGCGCGCAGAGCGAGAGCCGCATCGCCATCCCCGCGCTGCTGGCCACCGCGGCGGTGCACCATCACCTCGTGCGGCAGGGCCTGCGGATGCAGACCGGGCTGGTGGTCGAGACCGGCGAGGCGCGCGAGGTGCATCACTTCTGTGTGCTAGCGGGCTACGGCGCCGAGGCGATCAACCCCTACGTCGCGCTCGAAACGCTGGAGGACATCCGCGCCACTCGCCTCACGCACCTCGAACCCGCGCAAGTCGCGAAGAACTACGTGAAGGCGATCGGCAAGGGTATCCTCAAGGTCATGTCCAAAATGGGCATCTCGACCTATCAGTCGTACTGTGGGGCGCAGATTTTCGACGCGGTTGGGCTCTCCAGCGCGTTCGTCGACAAGTACTTTACCGGCACCGCGACCACCATCGAGGGGGTCGGCCTGATCGAGGTGGCGGAGGAAGCTTGCCGCCGCCACGCGCTCGCCTATGGCAAGAGCCCGATCCACGAGCACATGCTCGACGTCGGCGGCATCTACCAGTTCCGCCTGCGCGGCGAGGACCACGCGTGGACCCCGAGCACGGTCGCGGACCTGCAGCACGCGGTGCGCGGCAACAGCCAGGACCGCTACCGCGAGTTTGCGCACGCGATCAACGAGCAGTCCGAGCGGCTGCTGACGATCCGCGGGCTGATGGAGCTGAAGCCGGTCGGCGCGCCAGTACTGCTCGACGAGGTCGAGCCGGCCGCCGAGATCGTCAAGCGCTTCGCCACCGGGGCGATGAGCTTCGGCTCGATCTCCCGCGAAGCGCACACCACGCTGGCGGTGGCGATGAACCGCATCGGCGGCCGTTCGAACACCGGCGAAGGGGGCGAGGAGTCCGACCGCTTCTTGGCCCTGCCGAACGGCGACACCATGCGTTCGAAGATCAAGCAGGTCGCGAGCGGGCGGTTCGGGGTGACCACCGAATACCTGGTCAATTCGGACGACATCCAGATCAAGATGGCCCAGGGCGCCAAGCCCGGCGAAGGCGGCCAGCTGCCGGGGCACAAGGTGGACAAGGTGATCGGCAAGGTCCGCCACTCGCCCCCCGGCGTGGGCCTGATCAGCCCGCCGCCGCACCACGACATCTATTCGATCGAAGACCTCGCGCAGCTGATGCACGACCTCAAGAACGTCAACGAGGCGGCGCGCATCTCGGTCAAGCTGGTGAGCGAGGTGGGGGTCGGCACGGTCGCCGCGGGCGTCGCCAAGTGCAAGGCGGATCACGTCACCATCTCGGGCTACGAAGGCGGCACCGGCGCCTCGCCGCTGACCTCGCTGACGCATGCAGGTTCGCCATGGGAAATCGGCCTCGCCGAGACCCAGCAGACGCTGCTGCTCAACGACCTCCGCAGCCGTATCGCGGTGCAGGTCGACGGCGGCCTCAGGACAGGGCGCGACGTGGCGATCGGCGCGCTATTGGGCGCGGACGAGTTCGGCTTTGCCACCGCCCCGCTGATCGCGGCGGGCTGCATCATGATGAGGAAGTGCCACCTCAACACCTGCCCGGTCGGCGTCGCGACGCAGGACCCGGTGCTGCGCAAGCGCTTCACCGGCACGCCAGAGCACGTGATCAACTACTTCTTCTTCGTCGCCGAAGAGCTGCGCGAGATCATGGCCGGGCTCGGCTTCCGCACGGTGCAGGAAATGGTCGGCCGGGTCGACCGGATCGACATGACCCGGGCCGAGCGGCACTGGAAAGCGCAGGGCGTCGACCTGTCGCGCTTGCTGCACCAGGTGCCCGAGCGCCCCAACTGCACCGTCTATCACTCGATGGAGCAGGATCATGGGTTGGGCGACGTGCTCGACAAGCGCCTGATCACCTCCTGCGTCCCAGCCATCGAGCGCGGCGAGCCGGTGCGGCTCGAAGTGCCGATCCGGAACGCCAACCGTGCAACCGGCGCGATGCTGTCGGGCGCGATCGCCAAGGCGCACGGCCACGCCGGCCTCGCCGCTGACGCGATCCGCATCGAGTTCACCGGCGTCGCCGGGCAGAGCTTCGGCGCCTGGCTCGCACACGGGGTGACGCTGCGGCTGACCGGCGACGCCAACGACTACGTCGGCAAGGGCCTGTCGGGCGGGCGCATCATCGTCCGCCAGCCCGACGGCATTGCGCGCGATCCGGGCGCGAACATCATCGTTGGCAACACCGTACTCTACGGCGCGATCGCCGGTGAGGCATATTTCAACGGCGTGGCCGGCGAGCGTTTCGCGGTGAGGAATTCCGGCGCGGTGGCGGTAGCCGAAGGCTGCGGCGACCACGGCTGCGAATACATGACCGGCGGCGTGGTGGTGGTGCTCGGGCCGACCGGGCGCAACTTCGCGGCCGGCATGAGCGGCGGCGTCGCCTACGTCTATGATGCGGACGGAGCCTTCGCGAAGCTGTGCAACACCGCGCAGGTCGAATTGCTGCCGGTCTCGGCGGAGCGCGACGAGGAAGACGGCACCGGCCGTCCCTTGCAGCGCGCGCGGAGCGTCGACGACGCCGGCCTCGGCGACATGCTGCGCCACGATGCCGAGCGCCTGCGCATCCTCGTCGAACGGCACCAGCTCCACACCGGCAGCGCCAAGGCGGCCGCCATTCTCGGCGATTGGGACGCGGCGCTCCCCCGCTTCGTCAAGGTCATGCCGACCGACTACGCCAAGGCCCTGCGCCAGCTCGAAGCCGAGCGGGCCGAGGCCGAACTGGAGGCCGCGGAGTGATGCCAACCCAACTCCGTCATCGCAGCGAAAGCTGGGATCGCATGCCGCAAACGCTGCGCCTGGTTCAACGAGATCCCAGCCTTCGCTGGGATGACGGGAGGTTTTGACCGTGGGCAAGGTCACCGGCTTCCTCGAGCACGATCGCCAGGACCGCGGCTACGCGCCGACCAAGGAGCGCGTGCGCCACTACAAGGAGTTCATCGTCCCGCACCCCGAGCCGGCGATCAAGCTGCAGGCGGCGCGGTGCATGGATTGCGGGATTCCGTTCTGTCACTCGGGCTGCCCGGTCAACAACCTGATCCCCGACTGGAACCACCTGGTTTACGAGAGCGACTGGAAGGACGCGCTGGCGAGCCTCCATTCGACCAACAACTTCCCCGAGTTCACCGGCCGCGTATGCCCCGCCCCGTGCGAGGCCGCATGCACCCTGAACATCATCGACCAGCCGGTGACCATCAAGTCGATCGAGTGCGCGATCGC
>JAEWKG010000156.1 GCA_023386135.1 Pseudomonadota bacterium
CCTACGTCAGCTATCTCGAAGGCTGCACCGCGCCGATGCGCGACGAGAACCAGCTCCACGCCGCGGTGGTCGAGCTGGTCGCGCTCGAGGATGCCGAGATTAAGTACTCGACGGTGCAGAACTGGTACCCCGGCAACGCCGAGGGTGTGGGCGGGATCTACAATTTCGTCACCAAGCGTGGGCTGTGCCAGGGCGCGCGGTCGAAGATTTCGTGGACCCAGGTGGAGACAGGCAGCGCGGTCACCTGGAAGTACCCGAGCTGCGTGCTCAACGGACGGGACAGCGTGGGCGAGTTCTACTCGGTCGCGGTGACCAACAACTTCCAGCAGGCCGACACCGGCACCAAGATGATCCACAACGGGGCGAACACCCGCTCGACGATCATTTCCAAGGGCATCAGCGCGGGGAAGAGCAACAACACCTACCGCGGCCTCGTCCGCGTCGGCCCCAATGCCGAGAATGCGCGCAACTTCACCCAGTGCGATTCGCTGCTGCTCGGATCGACATGCGGCGCGCACACCGTGCCCTACATCGAGGTCAAGAACCCCACCGCGCAGATCGAGCACGAGGCGACCACTTCGAAGATCAGCGACGACCAGCTGTTCTACGCCATGCAGCGCGGGCTGGGGCAGGAGGAAGCGGTGGCGCTGATCGTCAACGGCTTCGCCCGCGAGGTGCTGAAGGAGCTGCCAATGGAGTTCGCGGTCGAGGCGCAGAAGCTGCTGGCGATCTCGCTCGAGGGGAGTGTGGGGTGACCAAGGGAGACACCGAAGCCTTTGTTGGAGGGCTCTCCGCTTTCTTAGGCTTTGCGCAATTGCCGGTCGCATGCTGGAATTTGCTTGCCGGCGATTTTGCCGGCGCGGCTTTGAACTGCGTTATCGCGGCGCTGGCACTCTTCATCGCCCGCCGTGCAAACCGCGAAAGCAAGCTAGCTCGGCGCTTGAGTGAGACTTTTGGAGACGCTGATCGATCTGCCGAGATCTCGGAAGGGAAAGATGGCACATGACCGACCGCAAAACCCTCCAGCTTCGCGATCCATCGGAGACCGCTGACGCCGCGCCCGCGATCAAGAAGAAGGGGCGGGGCTGGGAAATCTCGGACAAGCGGCTCGATGCGCTGCACGACCGGGCGCGCGAGATGCGGCGCCATTCGAGTCCGGCGCACAAGGCGCTGGCGGCGCGCTTCGCCAAGGCCGATCTCGGGCGCTACAAATTCACCCGCCACGCGGTGATCGGCAGCGCGATCGTCGATTTCGGCTGCCCGCTGCTCGGCATGGCGGTGGCGATCGACGAGCCCGATGCCGACCCCGCCCTCGCAACCCGGCGCGACAAGAGCCTGGAAGCGGTCGGCATCCGCGTGATGCGGGTGAAGGCGGACGACGTGCTCGAGGACATGGACGCCGTCCTCGCGCGGATCACCGCGGGCATGAAGTTGCGCATGGCGGACAAGAAGACCCGTGCGCGCGAGCATGCGGCGGCCAACCCGAAGCAAGATTGGTCGAGGCCGAAGCGGTGAGCGGCGCTCTCCTCCTCCACCGTCATGCTGAACTTGGTTCAGCATCCATTTCGCCGGCCGAGCCGACGGTCCGTGGGGCGCGATGGACCCTGAAACGAGTTCAGGGTGACGAACTGCGCAAAGCCGAGGTCGCCTGAATGCTCAAATTCGAGAAGATCATCCCGCTCGCCGCCGCGCTCGCCCTCGCCGCGCCGGCGCTGGCCGACGACGATATCTCCCCCGACCTCGCCGAATCGCGCCTGCGCGGGTGCCTGCTCGCCGGCGCCTCGGGCACCGGGCAGAGCCAGCTCGAAGCTGCGGTGATCCAGACCCGCGCCTATTGCGGCGCGCAGATCAACCGCGTGCAGCGCCAGCGCGTCGCGGCGGCCACCGCGGGCCTCAAGGGCAACGAGGCCGAAGCCGCCAAGACCCGCGCGATCCGCGCGCTCAATACCGAGATCGCGCAGGCGGTCGCTAATTTCTCCGGACTGACACCCTGACATGCTGAAGATCGACAACCTCCACGCCACCGTCGCCGACCGGCCGATCCTCAATGGGCTGACGCTCGAGGTGGGCGCGGGGGAGGTGCACGCGATCATGGGGCCGAACGGTGCGGGCAAATCGACGCTCGCCTACACCCTCGGCGGGCGGCCGGGGTACGAGGTGACGGGCGGCTCGGTCGAGTTCGAGGGGCAGGATCTCCTCGCCCTCGAGCCCCACGAGCGCGCCGCCGCCGGGCTGTTCCTCGGCTTCCAGTATCCGGTCGAAATTCCCGGCGTCAGCAACGTCCAGTTCCTGCGCGAGGCATTGAACGCCCAACGCAAGGGTCGCGGGGAAGAACCGTTGTCGGGCGGCGAATTCCTCAGGCTCGCGCGCGAGAAGGCCGCGCTGCTGCGGATGGACATGGACATGCTCAAGCGGCCGGTGAACGTCGGCTTCTCGGGCGGCGAGAAGAAGCGCGCCGAGATGGTCCAGATGGGCATCCTCGATCCCGCCTTCGCAGTGCTCGACGAGACCGACAGCGGGCTCGACATCGATGCCCTGCGGATCGTCGGCGAGGGCATCAACGCGATCATGCGGCAACCCGGCAAGGGCGTGCTGCTGATCACCCACTACCAGCGCCTGCTCGATTACGTGCAGCCCGACCGGGTGCACATCCTCGCCAAGGGGCGGATCGTGAAGTCGGGCGGGCCGGAGCTTGCCCGCGAGCTCGAGCGCGAAGGCTACGAAAGCGCGGTGGCGGCATGAACTGGTTCTTCCCTCTCCTGCTGGTCGCGGCGCAGGCGAGCGCGACGCCCGCGCCGGCTCCGCGCCCGATCGACACGAGCAAAGTCGACCCGAAGGTCGCGGCGCAGGTCCCCATTATCGCCGGCAAGCTCGAACAATGGCAGGGCGCATGGGGCGCGGCGGGCGGCAAGCTCGCGTGCAAGACGGTAAAGTCGAGCGGCGACGAGGAGATCGACGCGCTCGGCTGCGCCTCGATGATCGCCTGCGTGAAGCCCGAGTACGCCGCGCTCAAGACGATCGCCGATGGCCCCGGAACCGCCGACGAGAAGAAGCAGAAGATCGGCGCCAAGCTCGCCACGCTGCAGCCGTGCCTGCGGGCGCACCGCGGGCAGGGCATCGCCGAGCTCGCTCTCCGGCGAGGGCAGGGATGACGCTCGCCGCGCTTCCCACCACCCGCGACGAGGAGTGGCGCTACGCCGATCCCGCTGAACTGGCCCGGCTGGAGCCGGCCAGGCTCGACGTGTGGAAGAACGTCACGCTCGCGCCGGGCGAGGTGCGCTGCAAGGAACTGGTGCTCGGCGAGGGCCAGGGCGGCGTCCACCGCGTGCGGCTGGCTGTGGGCGAAGGCGCGCGGGCGGAGCTGTTCGCGGTGCTCTCGGCGGCGGAATATACCCGGCTGGAAGTCGAAGTGACGCTGGCCGAGGGCGCGCATTTCGAACTGGGCGGAGTGACCATCGGCGGCGGCGATGTCGTGCGCGAGATCGTCACCCGCGTGACGCACACCGCGCCGAACGCGACCAGCAACCAGGTGGTGCGCAGCGTGCACTGGGACATCGCGACCGGTAACTTTCTCGGGCGCCTGATGGTCGCGCGCGATGCGCAGAAGACCGACGCGGCGCAGAGCTTCAAGGGCCTGCTGCTGACCCGCGGCGCGAGCGCCAACGCCAAACCCGAGCTCGAAATCTTCGCCGACGATGTGAAGTGCGCCCACGGTGCCGCGATCGGCCAGATCGATCAGGCGGCGGCGTTCTACATGGCCGCGCGCGGGCTTCCGCCCGAACTGGCGCGCAAGCTGCTGGTCCAGGCGTTCGTCGCCGACGCCTTCGTCGCGCACGCCACGCCCGAGGCGCTTCTCGATGCCGCGCTGGGCGCGCTCGGAGACGCCGCGTGAACGAGGCAAGCCAGATCCTCCCCGTGCCGGGGAGGACTTTCCTGGCCTACGCAACGCTGACGGCAGCCGCTGGCACTACCTCGACACCGCCGCCACCGCGCAAAAGCCGCAGGCGGTGATCGACGCCATGGCCCAAGCTCTCGGCGCCGATTACGCCACCGTCCACCGCGGGGTGTACACCCGCTCGGCGCAGATGACGCTCGGCTTCGAAGCCGCGCGGCGGCGGGTCGCGGGGTTCATCAGCGGGCGCGAGGAAGAGCTGGTGTTCACCCGCGGCGCGACCGAGGCGATCAACCTCGTCGCCTACTCGTATCCCGATAAGGGGAGGGTGCTGCTCAGTCAGCTCGAGCACCATTCGAACATCGTGCCATGGCAGTTCGCCGGCTGGCAGGTCGATGTCTGCCCGCTGACCGCCGACGGCAAGATCGATCTCGATGTCGCCGAGGCAATGCTCACGCCCGAGCACACGATGGTCGCCTTCGCGCACGTCTCGAACGTGCTCGGCTCGGTGCTCGATGCCCGGCGCGCGGCGGAGCTGGCGCACCGGGTGGGCGCCAAGCTGCTGCTCGACGGGTGTCAGGCCGTGCCGCGGATGGCGGTCGATATCGCGGCGCTGGAGTGCGATTTCTACGCCTTCAGCGCCCACAAGCTCTACGGCCCGACGGGGATCGGCGCACTGTGGGGCCGTGCCGAGCTGCTCGCCGCGATGCCACCGTGGCAAGGCGGGGGATCGATGATCGATCGCGTGACCTTTGAGCGGACCACCTACGCCCCGCCGCCGCAGCGGTTCGAGGCGGGCACCCCGGCGATTGTCGAAGCGATCGGCTTTGCCGCCGCGTGCGACTACATCGAGGCGATCGGCCTCGATGCGATCGAGCGCCACGAGACGTCGCTAGTGCGGTCCCTGCGCGATGCCCTGCGGCCGATGAACGACGTGACCCTGTTCGGCCCGGAGGACAGCGCGGGCATCGTCAGCTTCGCGCTCCAAGGGGTGCACCCGCACGACCTCGGCACGATCCTCGACGAGGAGAACGTCGCCATCCGCGCCGGCCACCACTGCGCGCAGCCTTTGATGGACACGCTCGGCGTGCCCGCCACCGCGCGGGCGAGCTTCGGGCTCTACAGTGATCAATCGGATGTCGACGCGCTGATCCGCGGGATCGAGCGCGCGAGAAGGATATTTGCATGAACGACCAGACAAAAATCGAGATCGAGGAAGTCGACGCGGTCGCCAAGCCGCCGCGCGCCTCGGTCGAGGACGCCGAAACCCCGCGCGAGAGCTTCGAGCGCAAGCGCGACTACCTCGAAGGGTTTCTCGCACAAAAACCGCAAGTGACGCACGCGGGCGAGCCCGGCGGCGACCTCTACGAAAGCGTGGTCGAGGCGCTGAAGGAGATCTACGACCCGGAAATCCCGGTGAACATCTACGACCTCGGCCTGATCTACGGCGTCGATGCGACCGCCGAGGGCGAGGTGAAGGTGACCATGACGCTCACCACCCCGCACTGCCCGGTCGCCGAATCGATGCCCGGCGAGGTCGAGCTGCGCGTCGGCGCGGTGCCGGGCGTGCGCGATGCCGAGGTGCTGCTGGTGTGGGACCCGCCGTGGGGCCCCGACAAGATGACCGACGAAGCGCGGCTGGAGCTCGGAATGCTATGACCGACGTGCATGAACTCGGCGAGTGCCTGCTCGATCCCGCGCGCGAACAGTGGGAACGGATGCATGCGGCGCAGGACCTCGATCAGCAGGGCGCCGACGCGCTGCCCTACCTGTTCGAGGCCGCCTCGCTCGACTGGTCGCACGATCCCGGCATGCGGATGTTGATCGGCACCTCGATCGCCACCATCTGGCATGGACAGGGCACGCTCCGCACCGCCTCGACCGACGGGCTGCCGCCCGAAGCGGTTGCC
This sequence comes from Pseudomonadota bacterium, assembly GCA_023386135.1. Lineage (GTDB taxonomy): Bacteria > Pseudomonadota > Alphaproteobacteria > Sphingomonadales > Sphingomonadaceae > Tsuneonella. Next base: position 5,803 of record JAEWKG010000156.1, read on the forward strand.
GAGATCGAAAACGTCCGCCGCCACGCACCGGGAATGACATGACCACGCTCCGCCAGCGCCCCGCCGCCGTCACCCTCACCCTCACCCCCGCAGCCGAGGCGCGAGTCACTGAATTGATGGCGAATGCTCCGGCCGATGCCATCGGGGTCAAGCTATCGACTCCGCGCCGCGGCTGCTCGGGCCTCGCCTACTCGGTCGATTACGTCACCGAAGAGGCAAAGTTCGACGAGAAGATCGTCACCCCCGGCGGCACCTTCTACATCGACGGGCCGAGCGTGCTGTACCTCGTCGGCAGCACGATGGACTGGGTGGAGGACGACTTCACCGCCGGCTTCCAGTTCGCCAACCCCAACGCCAAGGGCGCTTGCGGGTGCGGCGAATCCTTTATGGTCTGATCAACGCTTCAGCGCCCTGACGCAGCTCGCACGATCGACGTCCAGACCGTCGCTCGCCCGGCGGGCGTCGACATAGGTCGCGGTCGGGGTCGCGCCGGGGCTCGGCGGATAGAGGTAGACGTCGAGCACGCAGGCCTCGCCCGAGAACTGCAGTTTGCGCGCGTCGCCCTCCCACACGTCGAGCCGCGGCGCGCCGAACTCGCGCTGGAGCGCGGCGGTGTCGGCGCCGATCACCCCTTCGAGGCCCGACGTGGTCATCACCCGCGCGGTGCGGAAGCCGCCGGTCGCGGGCGGCGCGGGCCTGGT
>JAEWKG010000286.1 GCA_023386135.1 Pseudomonadota bacterium
CGGTCTTGCGGATCTGCACGCCCTGGATGTCGATGCCCGACCGGTACGCGTCGAGAATGGCCTGCATGCGCTGCATGACGCTCTGCTCGATGTCCGCGCGGCCCGAACCCGACAGCACGTCGTTCAGGTTCTTCTGCGCGACCGAGGCGCGCATCGCGGCCTCGGCGACGTCGCGCAGCGTGCCTTCGGGGTCGGCGAGCTGGAAGCGGAACTGCTTCAGGTCCTTGATCGACCAGCGCACGTTGTAGCTGAGGTCGACCAGGTTCTGGTCGCCCGTCAGCATCAGCTTCTGCTCGGTGCCGGCGGGGATCTGCTCGCTGCGGAACTGGCTCACTTCCTCGACGTCGACCTGCTGGATCGGCCACGGCAAGGTGATGCGGAAGCCCGGATCGAGCGTGCGCGAATACTTGCCGAAGGTGGTGACCACGCCCTGCTCGGTGGTGCCGATCTGGTGGACCATCGACACGCTGAGGCCGACCGCCACGATCGCCGCGATGGCGACCGGGAACCAGCTCTTGCCGCCGGGCCGCTCGGGCAGGCGGAAGCCGGGGCCGCCGCCACCAATACGGCGCGGGCCTTCGGGGCCGCGGGTCTTGATGATTTCCTCGATACTGGCGGAGCGGCGCGACTCGTCGGCAGGCGGCAGCCACGGATTGCGCGGACCTTTCGACTTGGGCTTGCCTTCCGGCTCGCCGGCAGAGTTGTCGTCGGGCGGCGTCGCGCCCTTGTCGGGGCCGGGCGTGCCCTCCGGCTTGTCACCGCCGGTGCCCTTGTCGCCCCAAGGGCTCTTGCCGGCCATGGCGAGGCCGACGAGGCGCCCCATCCCATCCTTGATGTCCATGGCTGCAACTATAGGCAGCTTCAGCGGGAAAAACAGGGGTGGCCGGGGCGAAATTGCTGCTAGTGGCGGCAGCCACGATGGACGAGAACACGCTCAAGGCGCGGCTCCCGCAGGCGGCCGCCGCGCGGGTGCAATCACTGAAACTCAGCGGTGGCCGGGTGACCGCGATCCTCGACGGCGCGGGCCTCGACGCCGCCGCGCGCGAGGCGCTGGAGGCGGCGGTGACCGAAGTGCTCGGCGCGAGCGAAGGCGTGGGCGAAGTGCGGGTGGCGATCATGGCCGACAAGCCTGCCGCGCCAGCCGGCCCGGTCATCGTCGCGGTCGGCTCGGGCAAGGGCGGGGTCGGCAAGTCGACACTCACGGCCAACCTCGCGGTCGCGCTGGCGCGGGCCGGGCGCAAGGTCGGGCTGGTCGACGCCGACGTCTACGGCCCCAGCCAACCGACGCTGTTCGACACCGAAGGCCAGCGCCCGCAGGCCGAGAACGAAAAGCTGATCCCGATCGAGAGCCGGTTCGGGGTCAAGATGCTGTCGATGGGCCATCTGGTCGAACCGGGCAAGGCGCTCGCCTGGCGCGGGCCGATGGCCTCGGGCGCGTTCGGCCAGCTCGTCGATGCGCACTGGGGCGATACCGAGTTGCTGCTGCTCGACCTGCCTCCCGGCACTGGGGACATCCAGATCACCATGCTGCAGAAGCATAAGCCGGCGGGCGCGGTGATCGTCTCCACCCCTCAGGACCTCGCACTGATCGACGCCCAGCGCGCCGCGGAGTTGTTCGCCAAGGGCCAGGTGCCGATCATCGGGCTGGTCGAAAACATGTCGGGCTACATCTGTCCGCACTGCGGCGAGGCGAGCGATCCCTTCGGGCGCGGCGGGGTGGAGGCGGCGGCCGCCGAGGCCGGCATTCCCTTCCTCGGCCGCATTCCTCTGAGCCTGGCGGTGCGCGAGGCGAGCGATGCGGGCAACCCGCCTGCCGCCGGCGACGGCGAAGAGGCCGACGCGTTCCGCGCCATCGCGGCGCAAGTCGGCGCCTGGCTCGACCAGCGGCAGGGCGCGGCCTGACGATGCAGCTGACGCGCCGGGGCCTGCTCGCGGGCGCCGCGGTCGGCGGCGGCTTGCTGGTGGCGTGGGGCCTGTGGCCGCGCGACTACGGTGTGCCGCTGACTCCGGGGCCCGGCGAATGGGCGTTCGGCGCGTGGCTCAAGCTGGGGCGCGACGGGGTGCTGACCGTGGCGGTGCCGCAGCTCGAGATGGGGCAGGGCGTGAGCACGCTGATCCCGCAGATCGTCGCGGCGGAGATGGGTGCGGACTGGCGCCAGGTTGCGGTCGAGCCGGCGCCGATCTCCGGCGCCTATGCCAACCTGCCGTTGGCCGCGAAGTGGGCGCCGCTGTGGATGCCCTTCGCGCCCGGTCTTGCTGACCAGCCGGACGATCTAGTCACCCGCCGCTGGGCGGGCGAGAGCGGGTTCATGGCGACGGCCGACGGCACTTCACTCGCCGCCTACGAAGCGCCCGCACGCGAGGCAGCGGCGGCGGCGCGGGCGATGCTGTGCATGGCGGCCGCCGAGCGCTGGGGCGTCCGCTATGAGGAATGCGAGACGCAGGGCGGGCTGGTGCTGCACGGCGGCAAGCAGCTGTCGTTCGCCGCGCTCGCCGAGGAGGCCTCGCGCCTCGATCCGCCCGATCCGGTCCCGCTCCGGCCGACGCCCTATGGCGAGTTGCCGAGTCAGGTGGCGGAGGACGCGGTGCCCGCCTATCCGCGCATCGATCTGCCCGCGAAGGTCGACGGCAGCTTCCTGTTCGCCGGCGACGTGCGGCTGCCGGGGATGCTCTACGCGGCGATCCGGCACGGGCCGATGGGCGACACCGAGCTTACCCACTATGACGCCAAGGCCGGGACGCGAACCTTGGGGCTGCGGCAAGTGGTTCGCGCGGACGGCTGGATCGCGGCGGTGGCCGATACGTGGTGGGCGGCCGAGCAGGCGCTCGCCGCGATGAACCCGCGCTGGAAGACCGAGGGCCGCGCCGACAGCGAGACGATCGACCAACGGCTCGACGAAGCGCTGATCAAGGGCGAGGCCAGCCGCATCGCCACTCGGGGCGCGGGCGACCGGGACTTGGGCGCGCCGAGCGTCACCTACCGCTACGAAGTCGCACCCGCGACTCACGCCACGCTCGAGACCGCCAGCGCCACCGCGCGCTACAAGGATGGCCGGCTCGAGCTGTGGCTGGCGAGCCAGGCGCCCGCAGCGGCGCAGGCCGCTGCCGCGCGCGCGGCCGGGCTCTCGGCGAGCGACGTGGTGCTTTACCCGATGGCAGCCGGCGGCAGCTTCGACCGCCGGCTGGAGCACGACCACGCGGCGGAGGCGGCGGTCATCGCCAAGGAAGTCGGCGCGCCGGTGCAGCTGGTG
>JAEWKG010000299.1 GCA_023386135.1 Pseudomonadota bacterium
CAACGACCATGCCCTTGTACTATCCGTTGAACTCGCTGACCAAGGATACGTACAACTCGATCTACAACCAGCTTGTCGCGGCTTTCCCCACCATTGCGGCGAACTACGGCAAGCCGATTGCGTATCGCTGGCGGTGCATCACCTGCGGACCGCGCGAATATCAGACCAACACCAAGACCTTCCGCGCGGGCCTCTTCCTCGAAGGGCCGCTGTGGGGCGACTGGGATTATCGCACCGGTGGATCGTATGCGCAGAGCAAGGCGCAATCCACGCTCGGCACGGGTTACGCGTATCGCGGAATCTTCTCGTCAACTGGGGCGGCGAACGCATCGGGCATTCCCGGAGCGGTTTCAGGCGGGATCGACCCCCGCGCGCCAACCGCACCTGGCGCGACGGCACCCGGTATCGTCGGCTTGCTCAACAGCGGCATCCTCAACCCGTTCTCGCTCAACCAGACCGATGCCGCGCTTGCCGCGCTTAAGGCAGTGTCCGCCGAAGGCACGGTGCTCTACGGCGGAAAGTACGACGTCTATCAGTTCGACGCTTCGGTTTCCGGCTCACTGTTTGACTTGCCCGGCGGCGCCGTCAAAATTGCGGCGGGCGTCGATTACCGGCGTGAGGGTTACAGCTTCAACGGTTCGGCCGCAGCGGAGCTCAACAAGCCTGAAATCTTCAACGTAGCATTCGACAACGTCAACGCGCTCACGCCGAAGCATCGCACGGTCAAGGCGATCTACGGCGAAGTTCTGGTACCGGTATTCGACATGCTCGAACTCACGGCAGCGGTCCGGGCCGACGATTACAGCGGTTTCGGAACCACGGTGAATCCGAAGTTCACCGGCAAATTCCAACCGTTCGACTGGCTGTTGTTCCGCGCGTCCTACAACACCGGTTTCCGCGTTCCCAACTTCAATCAGATCTTCAACGGCGTCACGGTCTCGCCGAACCCCGGCAACGCGCTTGCCGATCCGTCGACCTGCCCTGCGGGCGGACAGATCAACGTGACGCCGGGTTGCAACCAGATCAATCCAGACTCCGCAACGGGTGGCAACCTCAATCTCGGACCTGAAACGTCGAAGCAATATTCGGCGGGTGTCGTACTGCGTCCGGCCCCGCGCTGGAGCCTGTCGGCAGATTACTGGTCGATCGCGGTCGACGACACGATCGGTGCCCTCACGATCGCTCAGTTGCTCGCTAACTATCAGTACTTCCCGGAACGGATTATTCGCACCAACGGGGTCATCACCGGACTTGATCTGCGAGCCGATAACATCGGTTCACGCCGGACCAAAGGCATCGAACTCTCCGCCCGCGGTGGCTTCGACGGCTTGGGCGGAACATTCAACCTGGGTCTGGACGGTACGTACCTGCTCGAAAAGAAAGAGAAGTTCCTTCCCAGCGCCCCATACAGCGATGTCCGCGGAGTCTTTTCTTATGCTGGCGATCTCGGACTGAAGTGGAAGCACAACGCTTGGATAAACTTCACCCGCGGCATTTATTCATTCAACTTCTCGCAGATCTATCGCGGAAGCTATCAAAACAATACCAAGCCCGCGACCGCCCTGCAGCGCCCCGATTACAATGAGAAGGTGAAGCCGTACATCATCTACAATACGTCGCTGAGCATGGATATCAGCGAAAACTTCCGCCTAACCGCGGGTGTCAAGAATATCTTCAACACCGACCCGCCGTTCGCGATTACTTATGATACCAATTCCGGCGCGGGCGGCTCGTGGGAGCCGCGCATCGCCGATCCGCGCGGCCGCTCGTTCACCTTGCTAGCCGAAGCCAAGTTCTAGGAAGAAAGGCGCCCGGGGCTTCGGCTCCGGGCGCTGGTCACTACCGGACGGCGTAGTCGTCCATCAGGTCGCAGGTGACCCCGTTAGTCCAGCCAAAGCCGACCTGGGCGGCGTATTCGCCGCCGCCGCCTGCGCTGCGGGCTTCGATATTGTACTTCTCGTAGAGTAGGCCGGTACGGCCGTAAGTCGCCTCGACCGTGCCGATCCAGCGCAGCGCGATCTCGCGGGCGAGGGCATCGTGGCCGTAGCGCTTGAGGCCACTGACTGCGATCCATTGCAGCGGCGCCCAGCCGTTGGGGCTGTCCCATTGTTGCCCGGTCTCATTCAGCGTCGTCCGCAGTCCGCCCGGCGCAAGCATGCGTGCACGCACGAATTCGGCCGACTTCGCCGCCTGGGTTTCGGTGGCGATGCCGCAGTAGAGCGCAGCGAGTGACGCGGCGGTCGGGTTGAGGCGGATAGCGCCTGCGGCGAGGTCGTAATCGGCGAAAAACCCGCCCGCCTCATGCCAGCAGTGCCGCTGGATAGCATCGCGTCGCGCGGCCGCGCGCTCGGCGTATATGGCGGCGTCGGCATCGCCCGCGGCGGCTATCGCCCGCTCGAGGCCATAAAGAAACGCGTTGAGGTCGATCGGCGCGATCTGGGTGGTGCGAATGGACGCAAGATCGCCGCCGTCGAGCCAGCGCGAGGAGAAGTCCCACCCGCTCTCCGCACCCGCGCGCAGCTCGCGGTAGATCTCCTCAGGCGACCGGCCGCTGTCCGCCGCGGTCTCGACATCTTCCCGCCAGCTCTCGTCGCGCGGTGTTGTGCGCGGATCCCAGTAGCGGTTGAGCAGGCTGCCATCGGCGAGCCGGACGACGTGCCGATCCGCTTTGCCAGGCGCGAGGTCGGCGGCGCCCTGCATCCACCAGGCATGCTCGCGCTTCATCGCCGCGAGCCGCCGCGCTGCAACCTCCGGCCGTTCGTCGCCGAGCAGCGCGACCATCATGTGATAAACCGGCGGCTGCGAGCGGCCGAGGAAGTAGGTCCGCGCGCCGTTGGGCACGTGACCGTGGTCCTCGATGAGATCGGTCATCGCATCGACGATGCCGGCCGCGAGTTCGCGCTCGCCGTCGCGAACCAGGCCGAGCATCGTGAAGAAGCTATCCCAGTAATAGATTTCGCGGAACCGCCCGCCCGGAACGACGTGGCGGTGGCCGACGGGCAGCGCCGAGGAATTGGCCGCCCCCGCCTCGGGCCCGCGCGCCAAATCGGCCCACAGCGCGCGAATGTGGTCGCGCAACGGCAGCTCCGACACCGCCGGAACTGCCGGCGCGACCGATGGCGGAAGGTCGAAATTGGCGGCGACAAATTGGCGCAGTTCGCTGGTCCCAGCACGCAGGCGTGCGAAGTCGGCCATGATGTCGGCTACCGGCCGCTTGGGCACGGCGTCGACGAAAGTCTTCCCGTCGGCCAGGATCTCGCTCTCCTGGACCGCGGCGAGCAGCGGGCCGTAGAGTTCCTGCGGCGTGGCCTTAGCCGCGCGCGCCATCGCTCGCCGCCAGATGCTTGGAGAAGAATTCCGCCTGTGCGGCCAGCGCGTGGTCGGTCTCGGGACACTCGATCCACGCCCAGAACGCGTGCATCATGCCCTCATAAACGCGCAGGTCGACCTCGACCCCCGCCTTGCGCAACGCGAGGTCGGCCAGCACGGTCGTGCTGAGCAGCTGGTCGCGCGTGCTGGTCATCGCCATGATCGGCGGGAGGCCGGTGAGGTCGCCATAGACCGGCGACACCAGCGGATCCTTGGGATCCGCCTTGCCGACATAGTGCTCAAGCGATTCGAACGCCGCGCGCTCGCCCATCACCGAGGGGAGGAAGGCCTCGCAGTCGGTCGCCTGCGACAGGTCACCACTGCCCGAAAAGAACCCGCCGCACGCCGGCATCGGCAGCCCTTCGGCCTTGATCCGGGCGAGCAATTGCAGGGTCAGCACCGCACCCGCGGAGGTGCCGTAAATGGCGATCGCCCGCGCCGGCCGGTCCGCCAAGGCGGCACGGTAGACCACCAGGGCGTCGTCGACCGCGGCGGGGAAAGGATGCTCGGGTGCCATGCGGTACATCACGGTAACCACTGGAATGCCGGTGAGGCCGGCGATCGGGATGGTCTCGGTCAGCGAGCCTGAATCGACCGAAAACCCGCCGCCGTGGAAGTTGATCAGCAGCGGATGGTCGCTCGCGGTGCTGGTCCCGCGGCGCAAGACCCACTTCACCGGCACGCCGGCGATCCGATCCTTGCTCACCTCCACATCGAAGCGCTTGGCGCGCCCCTTGTTGAGCGGCTTCAGATGATTGGCCGCCGCGAGGCGGATCGCCTTGCGGGTGATCGGGTTGCGCAGCAGGGTTGCCGTCATCTCCGGCGGAGAGCCCTGCTTGAGCAACGGGGCCATCACCGCCCGCGCCTCCGCGCTGACGGTCAGCGCGAATGGCGGTTGCGGGCGGCTTGGGGCAGCCATCGATCGGCTCAGTCGCCGAAGTGGAAGGTCGCCCGCACGCCGTACATGCGCGGCTCGCTGTAAGTGAGGCCGACCGTGCCGGTGCTGCCGGGGTCAGTCGCGCTCACCCGGTATTGATCGAGCACGCCGACCGGCACTTCCTTGTCGGTCAGGTTATTGGCGAACAGACCGATGTCGAACCGGCTGCCGCCGACATTGCGCAAGTCGAGGCTGGCATTGAGCAGGCCGTATGCCGGCAGGAAGTTGTAGAACGACGCGTTCGACTGCGCGGTCGAAACCTTGCTCTGCCGGACGTAGTTGATGCCCGCCGTGAGGTCGCCGGTGTTACCCAGCGAAGCCTCGTACGTCGCGCCGACCGAGAACTTGTGCTTCGGCGTGTACGGGAACGGCGAGCCGGCGAGGATCGCGCCCGCGCTGGCGTCGGTCACTTCGGTGTAGCGCGCGTTGATGTACGAGTAGCTGCCGTTCAAGGTGAGGCCGGTGACTGGCACCAGCGCCGCGTTGATTTCGACGCCCTCGATCTTGCCCTTCGCCGCGCTGCGCGTGACGTTGAGCGGGACGGTGCCCTGCGGGGTCACGACCTGCTCCTGCGTGGTGCGCTGGATGTTGTCGTAAATGCCGCGGTAGGCCGCGACATTGAGCCGGCCCTTGACCGATCCGAGATCGAACTTCGACTTGAGACCAACCTCGACGTCCGACAGCTTCTCCGGCGGATAGTCGCGGAACGGCGATCCGACCGGCACAGGACCATTGACGCCACCCGACTTGTACGCGTCGCGCGCGGTCACGTAGACGTGGACATCGGGGGTGACGTCGTAGTCGAT
>JAEWKG010000024.1 GCA_023386135.1 Pseudomonadota bacterium
GCTTCCCCAACCTGCTGGTCAACGGCGCGGGCGGGATCGCGGTCGGCATGGCGACCAACATCCCGCCGCATAACCTCGGTGAAGTGATCGACGGCTGCCTCGCGCTGATCGACAATCCCTTGATGGCGCCGGATGAGCTGATGGAGATCATCCCGGGGCCGGACTTCCCGACGGCGCCGCTGATCCTCGGCAAATCGGGCGCGCGCAACGCCTACATGACCGGGCGCGGATCGATTCTGATGCGCGCGCGGCACGAGATCGAGCGCGGACGGGGAGACCGCGAATCGATCGTGTTCACCTCGATCCCCTATCAGGTCGGCAAGGCGGGCCTGGTCGAGAAGATCGCCGAGGCGGCCAAGGACAAGCGGATCGAGGGCATCTCCGATATCCGAGACGAGTCCAACCGCCAGGGCGTGCGCGTGGTCATCGACCTCAAGCGCGATGCCACGGCGGAAGTCGTGCTCAACCAGATCTGGCGCCACACCCCGGCGCAGGCGAGCTTCCCAGCGAACATGCTGGCCATCCGCGGCGGCCGGCCCGAAACGCTCGGGCTCAAGGACATCCTGCAGGCGTTCATCACCTTCCGCGAGGAGGTGATCACCCGCCGCACCAAGTTCGAGCTCAACAAGGCGCGTGAGCGGGCGCACATCTTGCTCGGCCTGGTGATCGCGGTGTCCAACCTCGACGAGGTGGTGGCGATGATCCGCGGTTCGTCGAACCCGGCGGACGCGCGCGCCAGGCTGCTCGCCAAGGAATGGCCGATCGGCGACATCGCGCAGTACATCGCGCTGGTCGAAGCGATCGAGCCGAGCGCCGAGGAGCACGGCGGCACTTACCGCCTGTCCGAACGCCAGGTGCGCGCGATCCTCGAGCTGCGCCTCCACCGCCTGACCGCGCTGGGCCGCGACGAGATCGGCGATGAGCTCAAGGCGCTGGCCGCGGCGATCGAGGAGTACCTCTCGATCCTCGGCGACCGCGCCAAGCTCTACGAGGTGATGCGCGGCGAGCTGCGCGAAATCCGCGATCTCTACGCCACCCCGCGCCTCTCCGAAATTGCGCCCGCGTGGGATGGCCTCGAAGACGAGGACCTGATCGAGCGCGACGAGATGGTCGTGACCGTGACGCTCGACGGCTATATCAAGCGCACCCCGCTCTCGACCTTCCGCGCGCAGAACCGCGGCGGCAAGGGCCGCGCCGGGATGGCGACCAAGCAGGAAGACGCGGTGTCGAACATGTTCGTCACCAGCACCCACAACCCGGTGCTGTTCTTCTCGACCGCGGGCAAGGTCTATCGCCTGAAGGTCTGGCGCCTACCCGAAGGCGGCCCCGCCACGCGCGGGCGACCGATCGTCAATCTCCTGCCTGCGCTCGATGACGGCGAGACTGTCGCCGCGGTGCTTCCGCTGCCGGAGGATGAGAGCACCTGGGGCGCGCTCACCGTGGTGTTCGCGACCGCCAAGGGCAACGTGCGGCGCAACAGCATGGACGCGTTCGCCAACATCCCCTCGAACGGCAAGTACGCGATGCGGTTCGAGGACGGCAGCGAGGACCGCCTGATCGGGGTCACGCTGCTGGAAGCGGGCGACGACGTGCTCCTCGCGACCAGGTGCGGCAAGGCGATCCGCTTCGACGGCGAGGATGTGCGCGAATTCGTCAGCCGCACCAGCACCGGCGTGCGCGGCATGCGGCTGCTGGGCGACGACGAGGTCGTTTCGCTGTCGATCCTGCACAAGGGAGGGATCCGCGATCAGGAAGAACGCGAGGACTACCTCCGCCACGCCCCGTGGAAGGGGGAGAAGGACAGCGACCCGGTGATGGCCGCGGAACGGTTCGCCGAGTTGGCGGAGCGCGAACAATTCATCCTCACCGTTTGCGCCAATGGGTACGGCAAGCTCAGTTCCAGCTACGAGTACCGGCGCACCGGGCGCGGCGGCCAAGGCATCACCAACATCGACAACATCGACCGCAACGGTCCAGTGGTCGCGAGCTTTACTGCCACTCAGGCTGATCAGCTGATGCTGGTGACCGACCAGGCCAAGCTGATCCGCATCGGGCTAAGCTCGTTGCGGGTAATCGGGCGGAACAGCGCGGGTGTCCGGCTGTTCAACGTCGCCGACGATGAGCACGTGGTCAGCGCGGTTCGTCTCGACGAGGAAGCGGAGCCGGAGAACGAGGCCGAAGAGGCGATCGTCGAGGAAATGCTCGCGCGCGATGCCGAGGAGACGCGGCCCCAGACGACGCCCCAAAGCGACGCCGACATGGCCGGCGAGCCGGACGAGGAATGATGCGGGTCGAGCCCTCCGGCGAGGTATGCGGCGCGGTAGTGACCGGCATCGACCTCGCCGGGGAGCTCACCGCTGACCTCGTCGCGCAAATCCGGGCGGCGTGGCTCGAGCATCGCGTCCTTGCCTTCCGCGATCAGGCGATGGACGACGATGCGCTCGAGCGTTTCACCATCGCCATGGGCGGGTTCGGTGAAAACCCCTTCTTTGCCCCGATCGAGGGCCGAAACCACATCGCCGCTATCCGGCGCGAGGCCGACGAGACCAGTCCGCTGTTCGCCGAAAACTGGCACAGCGACTGGAGCTTCCTCGCCAAGCCGCCCGCCGGCACCTGCCTGCTGGCGATCCACGTGCCGCCGGTTGGCGGCGACACGCTGTTCGCCGACCAGCACGCGGCTTGGGAAGCCCTCCCCGCCGACCGCCAGCGGCAGCTCGAAGGCCTGACCGCGATCCACAGCGCGCGTTATGCTTACGCGCCCAAGGGCACCTATGGCGAAGGCGACAAGGGCCGCTCGATGGACATCCGCGCCAGCGAAACCGCGATGGCGACCCAGACCCACCCGCTGATCGCCACGCATCCCGAAACCGGCCGCCGCGGGTTCTTCAGCGCGCTCGGCTACATCATTGGCATCGAGGGCATGCCCGAGGACGAGGCAATGCCGCTGCTGCGCGAACTCTACGCGTGGCAGACCCGCGACGAGTTCGTCCACCGCCGCGCCTGGGAGCCGGGGATGCTGGTGATCTGGGACAACCGCGCTGTCCTGCACCGCGCGACCGGCGGCTACGAAGGCCACCGGCGGGAGCTTCACCGCACGACGATCGCGGCGCCGGCCATCTGACAACGCCCGCTCGTCCTGAGCTTGTCGAAGGACGCTGTCCCGACGGCGACGGTTGCTCGACACCCTTCGACAGGCTCAGGGTGAGCGGACGTTGAAATTTAGGCGCGGTGGTCTCGCCGCACAGCGCGGATGACACCGGTGCAGATCAGCAATTGCCCCGCGTAATATAGCGGCCAAACCAGCCACCCGGTGACGGTTTCGTCGAGCACGCCGCCGAGGCGGGCGAAGATCAGGAGGTCGCTCACCACGAACAACACGGCGCCGAGGCCCACATGGTATCGGCTGAAACGGCTGAGCCACGCGGTCGCCGCCATCCCTCCGAGCGCGGTCGCGTAGATCACCGCCATCGGGTCGCGGGCGAGCAGCCACGCGATGATGGGCACACCGACGAACAACGTTAGCGCCGCGGCTTTCTGGGTTCCGGTCGGCTGCGGTCGCCGATTGCTGAGATAAAGCGCGATGGCGATCAGATGCGAAAGGAGGAAAAACGCGCCGCCCGCGATGGTGCTCAGTTCCAGTGCGATGTCGCCGGTGGCCCCGGCGGCCATCACCGCGGCGATCATCCGCGCATCGCGCGCCCTGCTGCGTGACAGCGCGTAGCCGGCCAGCGCCGCCACCGAGGCACCCTTCAGCACGATCTTGAATGTGCCGCCGAGCGCGCCGTCGGCGACGAGCCAGAACGCGATGGCGAGCGCGATGCCCGCCACCAGCCACGGCCGGCTCTCGATCAAGGCACGTTTCGGCATGACTTCCCCTTCCCCGGTGCGCGCAACTGCCCTTGAACAGCACCGGGTGCAAGTTCTAGGCGGCACGCAATGGCGCATGACATTCACATCATCGGCGGCGGCCTCGCGGGTAGCGAAGCGGCCTGGCAGCTCGGCCGGCGCGGGTTTCGCGTGCGGCTGTCGGAAATGCGCGGCGGCGGTGATACGACGCTGGCGCATCAGGGCGCGGGCCTTGCTGAACTGGTGTGCTCGAATTCGTTCCGTTCGGACGACAGCGAGAAGAACGCAGTCGGACTGCTGCATTACGAGATGCGCGCGCTCGACAGCCTGATCATGCGCGCGGGCGAAGTCGCTCGGGTGCCGGCGGGATCGGCGATGGCAGTCGATCGCGATGTGCTATCAGCCGAAGTGGAGCGCGAATTGGCCGCGTTGCCGAACGTCGAGATCGTGCGAGAGCGGATCGATGCCCTACCCGCCGCTGGCATGACGATCGTCGCCACGGGACCGCTTACCGCGGCCTCGCTCGCGCAGAGCATCGCCGGAGCCACCGCGCAGGACAGCCTCGCGTTCTTCGATGCCATCGCCCCCATCGTCCACCGCGACAGCATCGACATGGACGTCTGCTGGATGGCGGCGCGCTGGGAAAAGGGCGGCAAGGATTACATCAACTGTCCGATGAACCGCGAGCAGTACGAGGCGTTCGTCCAGGGCTTGCTCGACGGCGAGAAGACCGAGTTCCGCGAATGGGAAGCCAGCACGCCCTACTTCGAAGGCTGCATGCCGATCGAGGTCATGGCCGCGCGCGGACCCGAAACCCTGCGCTTCGGCCCGATGAAGCCGGTCGGTCTCGACAATCCGCACTGGGCCACCCACGAGCACCCGAACGGCCGCTGGCCATATGCCGTGGTCCAGCTGCGGCAGGACAACAAGCTCGGGACGCTGTGGAACATGGTCGGTTTCCAGACCAAGCTGAAGCACGCCGAGCAGGTTCGGCTGTACCGCACCATCCCAGGGCTGGAGAACGCCGAGTTCGCGCGGCTGGGCGGACTACACCGCAACACCTTCCTCAACTCGCCGACAGTGCTCGATCGTCAGTTGCGGCTGAGGGGCGCCGAGCACGTCCGCTTCGCCGGCCAGATCACCGGCTGCGAGGGCTACGTGGAGAGCGCCGCGGTCGGCCTGATGGCGGGGATGATGGCGGCGTCCGAGCTGGCGGGCGACGAGTGGCGCTCACCCCCGCGCACCACCGCGCTCGGCGCGCTCCTCGCACACATCACCGGCGACGCCGAGGCCGAGACCTACCAGCCGATGAACGTCAATATCGGCTTGTTTCCCCCGCTGACCGACGTGCGCAAGAAGGCGCGCAAGGAGGCGTACACCGAGCGCGCGAAGGCCGACCTAGCCGAGTGGATTGGCGAGCGGGTCGCCGAACCCGCCTAGCAGCTGCAGCCAGGTTTGCGCTTCGCCGGCTTGGGCGCGGTGCGCGCGAATTCGACCAGGTCGAGTTCGCGGTTGTGGTTGACGTCGGCCTGCTCGAACCGCTGCGCGGTCGCGACCGCCCATTCCTCGCAATCGAGCAGGTTGTTGCCGTCCTTGTCGAGCTTGCGGAACGCGTCGCTGCGCGTTGCCAGCATCTCGTTACGCGTGATGCGCCGGTCGCGATTGCGGTCGTAGCGGAAGAAGCGCTGCTCCTCGCGCGTCAACTCGGTCGCTAGCGGCGGTGCCGGCCCGCGCAGGTTCTTCGCCGCGCCCGTCGGCAAGTCGTCGGGCGAAGGCTTGGCCGGCTGTGCCACGGGCGGCGGCGCGCCGCGTTCGACCTCGGCCCGACCCTGCCACCAGAACAAGCCGATGCCGGCCATCACGAGAGTGAGAAAGCCACCCAGAATCAATCGGTTCATTGCGCGCACCCTCGACCCACGGGCGCGTTCATACGCTATGCGCCGAACATGCCAAGGCGGATTGCCGCAAGCGCCCCCGAACGACCGTGCATCATCGGCTCCCCCCGCGCGATGGCGCGGCGGGCGAGGCCGTCGAGCACCGCGATTCCGCGCAGGGACTTGGGGAGACGATCGGGCTGATCGACCGGCGCTTTGCCCCGCCCGGTCTGAGCAATTGCCCAGTTCCGTCCGGCTGCCATCGCCGATGGGGTGTCATGAGACGCACCCGCCAGCCGCGCGAAAGCGGCCAGCGCCTGCCCGCGGCCTTCGCCCAGGCCTTCGGCGGATTCTTCGAGCAACCACTGCTCCCAGCCATCGACCAGCGGAGCAAGGTCGGCGCCGCGTTCCCCCCAGTGCTCGCCGATCTCCGCCAGCAGCGGCTCCCCCTTGGGCCGCGCAGCCGCCGGTTCAGCGAGCCGATCGCGCCACCAGGCAAGCCGCATCTGCGCGAGCATCGGCTCGTTCGCCTGCGCGATCGCGACGGAAAGCCGGCGGTCGATATTGAACAGCGCCGCGAGCGCGGGGCGGGTCGAGCGCGGTTGCCAGGCGAGAGCGACCGCCAGCGCGGGGTCCAGGCGTTGGGGGTGCTCCACGCGGCGCGATTTTCCCCTCGCCGCACGGCCTGTCAAGCGACAGCACGGCGCGATAACGGCGGCAACCTTTGATTAACCATGAAACTTGGCGAAGCGCTTACCGTGCCACCGCTAAGCGTCGCCCGGAACGGCCCTTCTTAACGATCGAGGACAGCCTGATGCGGGCGATCTCACGGTTTCTCAAGCGCTTGCGCGACAACAAGAGCGGCAACGCGCTGGTCATGGTCGCGGCGGGCGTGCCTGCGCTCATCGGCGGTGCCGGCTTCGCGGTCGACATGTCGCAGTGGTACATGTGGAAGTCGGAGCTGCAGTACGCGGTCGACCAGGCGGCGATTGCCGGCGCCTATGCCCGAACCAGCAGCGAGACCGAAAGCGGTTATCAGACCCGCGCGCAGCAGGAATACTCGGCCAACCTGTCGGTGACCAAGAGCTTTGCCGTCGCCACCCCGACGGTGAGCCTGCAGAACTGGGCGACCGGCAAGAGCAACAGCGTGGTGGTCTCCGCTTCGGCGACCAAGGCGCTGCCGTTCTCCAGCTTTCTCACCGGCAACGCGACGACAATCCGCGTCAGCTCGCAGGCCTCGTTCGAGAAGGGCGCCACTTACACCGCCTGCCTCATCGCCGTGGATGACGACGCCTCGGGCGCGATCACCATCGGCGGCAGCGCGCAGTTCATCGCCGGGTGCGGCATCGCCGCCCTCTCCCACGCGGCCCCGGCCATCACCGTGACGGGCAACCCGACGATTGACGCGGGCTACCTGATCGCGGCGGGCGGCATCGACGACTGGTTCAAGACCAACACCGACGATACGATTTTGGAGAACCAGAGCGGGCTGGTCGATCCGTTCGCCTCGCTCACGCCGCCGACCAACAACACACCGCGCTCGGCGACCTGCCCCAAGGGCAAGAGCACGACGACAACCACGACGACTTACGTTGCCGACCAGGTGACGACGCGCACACAGATCACCTACACCTACTACAAGAAGAGCGGCAACAACTACACGGCGACGACGTATACCGGCTCGTACAAGAAGACGAACGTCGATACGACCGCCACGCAGACGAACGTCACTCTGACCGCACTGCCGGCGAACAATACCGTCGTCACCGGCCCGACCACATCGGATTACGACTGGATCGACGGCAGCGGTAACAACAAGATCTACCAGCGATCCGTCACGACGACCACGGTGACATACACCAACCCGCACGTCGTGACGGACACGACTACCACCACTGACCCGACGCCCACCGGTGCGTTGGTGCTGCAGCCCGGCACCTACAGCGACATGACCTTCAAGTGCGATGTCGTGTACACCAGCGGGATCTACGTTATCGACGGCGGTACGCTGACCATCCACGCACAGTACAACCAGACGGGTGCGGGCGTGATGTTCGTGCTCAAGAACGGTGCGGGTCTCGTCATCAACGGCGGATCGACGGTCAACCTGACCGCGATGTCCGTCTCGCAGCTCGAGGCCGCGGGCGTGACGCACGACCAGGCGGTGAAGCTCGCGGGCATGCTCATATTCGAAGATCGCAACTCGCAGGGCAACACCGGCAACAAGTTCAACGGCAATTCCAGCACCGTGCTGAACGGAACGGTGTATCTTCCCAAGAGCACTCTTGACATCCGGGGAACCGCGGGCGTGACCAGCCAGTGCCTGATGCTGGTCGCCTCCACCATCACCATCAGCGGCAACGCGGCGATGCAAAGCTTCTGCCCGCCGGACACGCACATTGCCGATGATAGCGCGGTGCTGAAGACCAACGACCGGGTCCGTCTGGTTTCGTGATGCGCCCGCTCCCCTTCTTGTCAAAGCTCGCGGCGCGCATCGACGGCACCGCGCTGATCGAAACCGCGATCGTTGCGCCGGTGCTGATCATGATGTCCGTCGGCGTGTTCGAGGCGAGCCGAATGGTCGCGCGCCAGAGCGAACTGCAATCGACCGCGGAGCAGGCGACCGAGATCACCCTCGCCACCGTGCCGAGCACACAGAGCGAACTCGACAAGGTGAAGGCGAAACTGATGGCCAGCAGCGGTCTCAATGAAGCCCGCATCCAACTGGTGTACAAGTATCGCTGCGGGACGGGCACCATCAGCACGACCAAGCCGACGTGCAGCGACGATTCACTCAACACCTACATCTCGATGGCGATTAGCGACGAATACCAGCCGATCTGGACCGAGTTCGGTATCTCGCGGAGCTTCGAATATCACGTCAACCGCACGGTGCAGATCTCGTGATGCGGACGCTGCGCCGACTTGCCACGCGCACCGAGGGGGCTGCCGCGGTTGAGTTCGGACTCATCGCGCCGGTGTTCCTGTTGATGCTGCTCGGCGTCTTCCAGGTCGGATCGTGGCTGCAAGCCTACAACGCGATGCGCAACGCGGTGACCAAGACGGCGCGCAGCGTGGCGGTCGAATACCAGACCGACAACAAGCTGACCAACCAACAGATCGCCGACCTGGGACTGGCAATCGGATCGACTACACCATACCTGCTGAAGGCGGACGACCTGCAAGTCGCAGTCACCGTCCCTGCGACCCAGTCTTTCACGACCGCGCGCGAACTGAAGCTCACGATGACCTACCAGATGCCGAGCTTCCTCGACTTCGCGGGAATCTCCGGCCCCTCGGTCACCTATTCGCGCGCGTTGTTCGTCATCACGTCCTGAGCGATAACCACCGAACAGCTTTAGCGAATTCGTAAATTCGCCAAGCGAGGCCCCCGCGTAAGTCGGCTATCAATCGATAGTCACCTCGTGCGCCCGCCTTTCCCCGCGCTGTTCAGACGGCATGATTCCCCGCCTCGCGCACTGCTGATTGCGGCAGCGATCGCGCCGCTGTGGCGATGGCGGGCGGCATGGCTAGCGCCGACAAATAAGCGCAGATACTCCATGCACCGACAAGACCCGACGCCATCGCCGATTGCGACAGCTTCAAAGACATCATCGACTGCTACAATTGACGGTCAGCCGCGGTAGCAGACCTTCTTGGCCGCAGCGACGATGCGGTCGCTGTCGATCAAGGCCAGCGCTTCGAGATTGGCGGCATAGGGCAGCGGCACGTCCTCGTCGCACACCCGCAGGACCGGAGCGTCGAGGTGATCGAAGCCCTCCTCCATCGCAATCGCGATGATCTCGGACGAGATCGAGCAGGTCGGCCAGCCTTCCTCGGCGACGATCATGCGGTTGGTCTTGGCGAGGCTTTCGAGCACGGTCGCCTTGTCGAGCGGGCGCAGGGTCCTGAGGTCGATGACTTCGGCGTCGATGCCCTCGGCGGCGAGCTTCTCCGCCGCTTCGAGCGAGAGACCGACACCGATCGAATAGCTGACGATGGTCACGTCCTTGCCCGGCTTCACCACGCGCGCCTTGCCGATCGGCAGGACGTGGTCGTCGAGGTCGGGGATCTCGAACGTGCGGCCGTAGACCAGTTCGTTCTCGAGGAAGACCACCGGGTCTTCGCTGCGGATCGCGGCCTTGAGCAGGCCCTTGGCGTCGGCTGCGTCGTAGGGTGCGATGACGATCAGGCCCGGCACGCTGGCGTACCAAGGGCCGTAGTTCTGGCTGTGCTGGGCGCCCACCCGGCTCGCCGCGCCGTTCGGGCCGCGGAACACGATCGGGCAGCGCATCTGGCCGCCCGACATGTAGTTGGTCTTGCCGGCCGAGTTCACGATGTGATCGATCGCCTGCATGGCGAAGTTGAAGGTCATGAACTCGACGATCGGACGCAGACCGCCCATCGCCGCACCGCTGCCAATGCCGGCGAACCCGTATTCGGTGATCGGGGTGTCGATCACCCGCTTGGGGCCGAACTCGTCGAGCAGGCCCTGGGTCACCTTGTAGGCGCCCTGGTATTGCGCGACTTCCTCGCCCATCACGAACACGCGGTCGTCGCGGCGCATTTCCTCTGCCATCGCGTCGCGCAGCGCTTCGCGGACGGTGACGGTCTTCATGGCCGTGCCGTCGGGCACCTCTGGGTCGCGCGCCGGTCCCTTGTTGTGGAACTGGTGCTCGATCTCGGCGCGGTGCGCGGTGGCGGTGGGTGAAGGCTCGGGAGCTTCGGACTCCGCCGCCTTCTGCTCGGCGGCGGGCTGCGCGGGCGCTTCCTGAGCAGGGGCAGATGCTTCCCCGCCCTCGCCTGCCATCGTCGCGATGACCGCGCCGACCTTCACGTTCTCGGTCCCTTCCGGTACGAGGATCTTGCCGATGGTGCCTTCGTCGACCGCCTCGAATTCCATCGTCGCCTTGTCGGTCTCGATCTCGGCGAGCACGTCACCCGAGCGGACCTCGTCGCCTTCCTTGACCAGCCACTTGGCGAGCGTGCCCTCCTCCATCGTCGGCGAGAGCGCGGGCATTTTGAGTTCGAGCGCCATCAGTAGCTCTCCACC
>JAEWKG010000027.1 GCA_023386135.1 Pseudomonadota bacterium
ATCCAGGGATCGAGCACGATCTATCCGGCGCTGCTCGCCGCGGGCCTGATCGACGAATTGGTTCTGATGATCTTCCCGGTCACGCTGGGGCAGGGCAAGCGCCTGTTCGGCGAGGGCACGCCGGTCGAGGGCCTCGAAATGATCGACCACCGGGTGACCGACAAGGGCACGGTGATCGCGACCTACAAGCCCGGCGGCGCGCTGCCGCCCTATCCGCCCGAAGGTCCGATCGGCGCCAAGAGTGAACGCGAGGCCGAGCGTCAGCGCAAGATGGCGGCGGGGACCTGGTGATGCTGCAGCTCTACGGCCACCCCTTCTCTAGCTACACTTGGAAGGGGTTGATCCCGCTGTACGCCAACGGAACTCCGTTCGAATTCCGCTCGGTCGATCCGGGCGAGGGCGCGGATAACGGCGCGTTCGTCGCCGCGGCGCATCCGGCGGGCAAGTTCCCGGTGCTGGTTGATGGCGACACGACCGTGGTCGAGGCGACCGCGATCGTCGAATACCTCGCGGTCCACCACCCCGGACCGGCGCCGCTGATCCCGGCCGATCCGGCCGAAGCGGCGACCGCGCGGATGATCGACCGGGTGTTCGACAACTACGTGATGAACACCGCGACGCGGGTGGTTCTCGCCTACATCGTCGGGGGCGGCACGCCCGATGTCACGGAAGTGGAGGATGCCAAGGCAGGTCTCCGCCGTAGCTATCGCTGGTTGGAGGACTGGCTCGGCGCGAACCGGCTTCCCCCCCACGTCAGCCTGGCGACCTGCGCTGCCGCGCCGGCGCTGTTCTACGCCGACTGGATCGAGCCGATCCCCGAAGACCATCCCCGCCTCAAGGCCGTGCGTGCCGAATTGCTTGCGTTGCCGGCGGTCTCGCGCTGCGTCGAGGACGCGCGGCCGTTCCGCCATTACTTCCCGCCGGGCGCGCCGGACCGCGATTGACGGGCGGCGATGTTCCGCTAATGTTCCGCTCGGGGTCGCGCCGGGGAGTGAGTCGAATGGCCACGCACGAAGGCGGCTGCGCATGCGGCGAGGTCCGCTACCGGTTGGCGAGCGAGCCGATCGTCGTCCACTGCTGCCACTGCCGCTGGTGCCAGCGCGAGAGCGGCGCGGCTTTTGCGCTGAACGCGGTGATCGAGGCGGACCGGGTCGAGCTGATCTCGGGCCGGCCGGAGCGGATCGATACGCCCTCCGCCAGCGGCAAGGGCCAGCCGGTGTTCCGCTGTCCGACCTGCAAGGTGGCGCTGTGGAGCCACTACGCAGGCGCGGGCGAGAAGGCGGACTTCATCCGGGTCGGCACGCTCGACGATCCCGACGCCTGCCCGCCCGACGTGCACATCTTCACCGAGAGCAGGCAGCCGTGGGTCGTCCTGCCGGAGGGTGCCGAGCAATTCGAAGTCTTCTACTCGGGCAAGGACGTGGTGCGGATTTACGGCGCGGACGGCGCAGGCCGGTGGCGCGCCCTGAAAGATGGCTGAGGAGAGCTGAGAATGGCCGAATACACCTTCTACACCAACCCGATGAGCCGCGGGCAGATCGTGCGCTGGGCGCTGCACGAAGCGGGCGCGGACTACGAGCAGGTGCTGGTCGACTGGGCGGCCAAGGGCGATCTCCTCACGGTCAACCCGATGGGGAAGGTGCCGACCATCGTCCATCACCACGGCGGGCACGACCATGTCGTCACCGAGGCGGCGGCGATCTGCCATTACCTCGCCGAGATGAGCGCGCCCGACCTGTTGCCGCGCGACCACGAGCAGGCCGATTACTTCCGCTGGCTGTTCTTCGCCGCTGGCCCGCTCGAACAAGCGGTGGTGGCGAAATCGATGGGCTGGGACGTTCCGCCCGAGCGCGAGATGATGGCCGGGTTCGGCAACTACGACCGCACCGTCGACGCGCTCGACGTTTGGCTATCGGGCCGCGACTACGTCTGCGGCGAGCGGTTCACGATGGCGGATGTCTATGTCGGCAGCGCGGTCGACTGGGGCCTGCAGTTCGGCTCGATACCCACGCGCGCCAGCTTCGAAGCCTATGCCAACCGCTGCCGAGACCGGGACGCCTACCAGGCAGGCAAGGCGATCGATGGGCAACTGATCGCCGAGATGCAAGCCAAGGCCTGAAGCGCCCAAGTTTTTCGCCGGTTTCCCCAGCGTCGCATCTGGCCTAGGGCGCGCAGCACATGACTCAGACCGCCACCGCCCGCCCCGCCGCCGCAGACGCCGCTCTGCCGCTCACGATCGACGATGTCCGCGCCGCAGCCCAGCGGATCGCTGGCGCGGTGGTGCGCACCCCGACGATGCATTCGCAGACCTTGTCGAACATCGTAGGGACCGAAATCTGGCTCAAGTTCGAGAATTTGCAGTTCACCGCCGCCTATAAGGAACGCGGCGCGTTAAACGCCCTTCTCCAGCTGACCCAGGAGCAGCGCGACCGCGGCGTGATCGCGGCCTCGGCCGGCAACCACTCGCAAGGGCTCAGCTACCACGGCACCCGCCTCGGCGTGCCGGTGACGATCGTCATGCCGCGCACCACGCCCAGCGTGAAAATCATGCAGACCGAGAGCGTCGGCGGCAACGTGGTGCTCGAAGGCGAGACCTTCGACGATGCCTACGCCCACGCGCGCCAGCTCGAGAAGGAGCGCAACCTCACCTTCGTCCACCCGTTCGACGATCCCCACGTTGCCGCCGGCGCGGGCACGGTCGCGCTCGAAATGCTCGAGGATGCGCCCGAGATCGATTGCCTCGTCGTACCGATCGGCGGCGGCGGGCTGATCAGCGGGATGTCCACCGTCGCCAAGGCGCAGGACCGCCCGATCGAGGTCGTTGGGGTCGAAGCTGCGCTCTATCCCTCGATGTACGGCCGCATCAACGGCACCCCGATGGCCTGCGGGGGCGACACCCTCGCCGAAGGCATCGCGGTCAAGGAACCGGGCGAGTTCACCGCCCAGGTCATCGCCGACAAGGTCGACGACATCATGTTGGTCGAGGAAGCCGAGCTCGAACGCGCGGTCAGCCTGCTGCTGCAGATCGAGAAGACTGTGGTCGAGGGCGCGGGTGCCGCCGGCCTCGCCGCGGTACTGGCGCACCCGGAGCGGTTTGCCGGCAGGAAGCTCGGCCTGGTGCTGTGCGGCGGCAATATCGACCCGCGCCTGCTTGCCAACGTGCTGCTGCGCGATCTCGCCCGCTCGGGCCGCCTCGCGCGGCTGCGCATCACCCTGCAGGACCGCCCCGGTGCGCTCTACAAGGTGATGAAGGAGTTCGACGCGCACAACGTCAACATCATCGAGATCTACCACCAGCGCATCTTCACGTCGCTGCCCGCCAAGGGACTGATCACCGACATCGAGTGCGAGGCGCGCGACAAGGAGCAGATCGATGCGCTGGTCGGCGCCCTGCGCGGTAGCGGCTACGCGGTGAGCCTGGTCGAGCTCGGCTGACATCCAACCGGGCACCACGCGCCCTGCGGCGCGTTGGTGCAGCGATGGAATTGAACGGACTGGCCGCGGTCGTCACCGGCGGGGAATCGGGCATCGGCCGCGCCTGCGCGATCGCGCTCGCCAAGTACGGCGCGCCCGTCGCGCTCACCTATTTCGCCGATGCCGAGGCCGGCGCGGCTACCGCCAAGACGATCACCGATGCCGGCGGCCAGGCGCGCGCGATCCGGTGCGATGTCTCGCGCGAGGACCAGGTCGAGGCGTTGTTCGCAGCCGCCGAGCGGGCGTTCGGCACCGTTCGCCTGCTGGTCAACTCGGCCGGCGTGAACATGAGCGGCGTCCCGCTCGCCGACATGGAACTGAGCTTGTTCGAGCACACCGTCAGCGCCGATCTCGTCGGCCCTTTTCTCACCTGCCGCCGCCTCGTGCGCGGGCTGGAGCTGGCCGGCGAGGGCGGTCGGATCGTCAACATCTCCTCGATCCACGAACGCGCGCCGCGGCCGGGCGGGGTTGATTACGACGCGGCCAAGGGCGGTCTGGCGCAGCTAACCGCCACCCTGGCGCTCGAGCTTGCGCCCAAGGGCATCGCGGTCAACGGCGTCGCGCCGGGGATGATCCTCACGCCGATGAACCAGTCGGCGATCGACCATCCCGACGAACTCAAGCGCAAGGAAGCAGCGATCCCGTGGGGCCGCGCCGGCACGCCGGAGGAGGTGGCCGACCTCGTCGCGTACCTGCTCTCCCGCCAAGCCGACTACATCACCGGCACCACCGTCACCATCGACGGCGCGCTGTCGCTCACCGTTGCGCAAGGGGCATAGACGCGATGCTCGCTTACATGGTCGAGGCGCTCGACGACGTCACTCTCGACATCTCCCAGCCCGACGGCCTGCTCGCGGGCTACGACCTGATGAGCCCCTATGTCTGGACCGACGACAAGGGCTGCCACCTGCTGGTCCGCGTGCTGCCCAACCCATTGAAGCCCGGCGATCCGACCGGCGTGATCTACAAGGGCAATTCGGACGATCACCTCGCGTTCGTGATGGACCAGAAGCCTGCCATCGCCCCCGGCCCCGAAGCCGACGACGCCGCCGGAGTGGAGGACCCCACGGTGGTGATCGCGAAGGATGACGAGCTGCTGGTCTACTACACCGGCGTCCACGGCGACCCGTTGCAGGGCAGCCTGATGGTCGCGCGCGGGGCGGACATGCACTCCTTGAAGAAGGAGCGGGTGGCGTTGAAGGCGCCGCCGGGCGAGGGCAACATCAAGGAAGCGACCATCGCGCAAGGCGCCGACGGGCGCTGGCGGCTGTTCTACGAATACGCCAAGGATCAGGCCTCGCGCATCGGCATGGCGATCGGGGCCGGCCCCGACGGGCCGTGGGAGGTAAACGACGATCCCTTCACCATTCGCGAGGATTCTTGGGACAATTGGCACCTCTCGACCGGGCCGATCGTCACGCTGCCGGGCCGCGACCCGGTGATGTTCTACAACGGCGCCACCGCCGACGCACGCTGGCGGATCGGCTGGATCACTTTCGACGCGAACTTCGAAAAGGTCACCGCGCGGGGCCTCGAACCGCTGATCGTCCCGCCGCCGCCAGAGCATCGCAATGCGACCGACATCGCCTTCGCGGCTTCGTGTCTGGTCGAGGATGAGACGATCCAGCTCTACTTCTCGGCAGAGGACCGGGTGCTCCGCCGCGCCACCGTGCGGCTGCTGGCGAGCGCTTGACTTACCTTCGAGGTTCCGTCGCCCCGGACTTGATCCGGGGCGGTGCTGCCTTTGTCACGTCCGAAGAGAAGCACGGGTCCGGATCAAGTCCGGGCCGACGGGTTGGGCAGCGCGATGTTTGGTGGGCGGGGATCGGCAAGGCCGCACAGACTACCGGTCACCCACCGAAACTTCTCCGCAACTGTGCAAACTAAGTTTTCGTTTACCGTGATAGATGGTTAAGGGTCTTTTACCGACGCGCGGAGCGAGGCATATTCCTCCCACGCGGTGACCCGCGATGTGCAACCCCGCGCCCCGTGGTTTTGGGAAAAGGACCCTGGCAGCTCCCGTGACGGCTCCCGTTCGCTTTCCCCGTTTCTTCGTCACGAGCCCCGCGCCGTGCCCGTATCTGCCGGGCAAGAGCGAGCGGAAGGTGTTCACCGAATTGAAGGGCCCGCATGCCGACCAGCTGATCGAGGCGCTCGGCCGGATCGGCTTCCGCCGCAGCCAGACGGTCGCCTATCGCCCCAGCTGCGTCGACTGCCAGGCCTGCGTCTCGGTGCGCGTGCCGGTGCGCGACTTCCAGCCGTCGGCCACGCAGAAGCGTCTTCTCAAGCGCAATTCGGACCTCGTCGCCACCGAATGCCGCCCGTGGGCGACCGGCGAACAGTTCGATCTGCTGCGCAAATACCTCGGCCTGCGTCACCCCGGTGGCGGCATGGCCGCGATGGACGAGATCGATTACGCGGATATGGTGGAACATACGCCCGTAACCAGCTACGTCGTTGAATACAGGGAGCCCTCGGACGGGTTGATGCCGGGCCGCCTCGTCGCGGCCTGCCTCACCGATCGGCAGGGTGACGGGTTGTCGATGATCTATTCGTTCTACGACCCGGAGCATGAGGTACGCGCGGGTCTTGGCAACTACATCATCCTGGACCACATCCGGCGCGCCGCCGAGGACGGGCTCGGCTACGTGTACCTCGGGTACTGGGTCGATGGCTCGGACCGGATGCAGTACAAGATCCGCTACCGCCCGATCGAACTGCTCGGCCGCGACGGCTGGCGCCGGCTCAGCCGCGACAAGCACGATGCGCTCATCGCCGCTGCCGCCAATGCTCCGCGCCGTGCGCGCGGCGATGCCAGCCCGGCCAAGGACGCCTCGCTCCCCCAGTTCGATTTTTCCGAGTAGGCTCGCCCTTCTCGCCGGATGCTGCGCGGCGCTGATCGCGCTCCCGGCCGCCGCGCAGGACCTGCCGACGCAGGAAGGACCGATCCAGCCCAAAGCGCCGGTACTTGCCGTGCCGCTGCCCGCCACCCCGCCACCGGCGAGCGAGCCGAGCCTCGAGGACCTCATCCCGGATTCGGCGGTCGCCAATCCCGAGGCGTGGGCGACCGAGGGCAATCCCGCCGATGCCGCCGCCGCTGCGACTGAGCC
>JAEWKG010000113.1 GCA_023386135.1 Pseudomonadota bacterium
GGGTCGCGCCGGCGCAGGGCTCGCTCCGCCGCCGGGTGGTGCGCGTGCTCGACGCCAACGTGCGGCGCGGGCCGGTCCGCACCGGCTGGGGCGCGTTGAGCCTCGTCGCGGTGCTGGCGATCGCCGCTCCGCTCGCCGCGTTCACCACCGTCGCCACCCGTGCGGTCGACGATGCCAAGACGCCCGCGATCGGCGGCGTGCATGTCGGCGTTGGCAGCAAGTCGATGGCGCGCCAGCAACTGACGGGCCGGGCGCTCACCCCGGACGATTTGGTGGCGATGAAGGCGGTCGGGGTGACCCCGGCCGATCTCGCTCAGGCCCGCGACAGCCACGGCAACATCGACCCCGACAGCGCGGTAGCGATCAAGGCCACCGGTGTTACCCCGGACTATGTCGCCGAGATGCGCGGCGTGTTCGGCGGCAGCGTGACCGCCGACGATCTGGTCGGTGCGCGCGGCGTCGGCGTGGACGTAGCCTACGCCCGGGCGATGCGCGGCATCGATGCCCGCGCCGAACTCGACGAAGTGATCGGCGCGCGCGCGGTCGGGGTCACGCCTGCCTACGCGCAGGAGATGCGGGGCTACTTTCCGCGCGTGACCCTGGACGATCTGACCAGCCTGCGCGCGACCGGGGTCACCGGCGCCGACATCCGCACCATGCGGGCGTCGGGCATGAACGTCAGCGATCCCGATGACGTGGTTGCGGTGCAGGGCGTGATGGGCCGACACGGCCCCAGCGCGGTGCGGGGACCGGCGACGGTGAGGGCAGTCCGGCCGGGAGCGACCGCCATCGTCGGCCCGAACGGAGTCTATGCGTCCCGGCGCAATCCCGACGGAACCTGGAGCACGGCAGTCACCGGGTCGCCTCCAACGCCCGACGACGATCCAGACGAATAGCCGCCGCCTGATCTGACATCCCGCTGAGTACCCCAACGAAACGCCGCCCGCCGGCGAGCCCTGCCGCTCGCCCCGAGCCGGCCTGCAATCGAGAGGAGCTTCCCATGAAGACCATCACCCAGATCGCCGCGCTGACCACCGCGCTGCTGGTCGGATCGGCCTCGCTCGCCGGGCCGGCGACGACCGCCCGCGCCGGGGAAAGGGGCGACATCGCCTGGACCGTCTCGCCCGCGAACGACCCGCAGGGGGCGCCGACGATCGAGTTCCGCCACGACACCAGCAACACCTCGTTCTCGCTCGACAAGGATGCTGACCTAGCCGAGATCACCGCTGCCCTGACGGCGGCGGGAGACGTCGGCTTTACCCTTACTCGCGAGGCGGGGACGCTGCGCTGTCAGGGTACGAACGACGGCGCCTACGAGGGGCGGGGCAGTTGCACCTTCGCCGCCGACCGCGGGTTCGAGCAGGACCTGCGCGCACGCCATCTCGCCCCCGAAGGCCGCGGCGAACTCCTCGCGATGACGCTGCTCAACGCCAACCGCGCGCTCATCGACGGACTGACGCGCCAAGGTGTCCCGCCGGAGAGCGCGGACGACGTGATCGCCGCCGCCGCGCTGGAGGTGACGCCGGAGTACGTCGCGGAGTTGCAGGCCGCCGGGCTCAAGCTCGCCAAGCTCGACGACGCGGTGGCGTGCCGGGCACTCGAGGTCGATGGCGAGTATGTGCGCGCGCTCGCGGAGGCCGGATACCACGCCGATGCCGAGCAGGTGGTGGCAATGAAGGCGGTGGGAGTCACGCCCGAGTACGCCCGGCGCATGACCGCGGCGGCGCAGGATTGAGGGCGAACACATGTCAATGAAGCGCTTGATCGCGGGTGTTCCGCTGCTTTTCCTGTTCGGTGGACAGGCATACGCGCAAGGCACGCCTGAAACGGGCGACGCGCCCGCGCCGCAGGCGCAACCGGCGCCGCATGCGGGCCAGGTCTACACCAAGGCCGATTTCGTCCGCTACGCGCCCAAGAACGCCAACGACATGCTCGCCCAGGTGCCCGGCTTCACCATTCGCGACAGCGAGCAGTTGCGCGGGCTGGGCCAGGCGACCGGTAACGTGCTGTTCAACGGCCAGCGTCCGTCGTCGAAGTCAGAAGACCTGCGCACGCTGCTCTCCCGCATCCCCGCGGACAATGTCGAGCGGGTCGAGATCCTCGACGGCGCCTCGCTCGACATCCCCGGCCTTTCCGGCCAGGTCGCCAACATCGTCTTCCGCGCGGACAATTTCTCCGGACAGTTCTCGTGGAAGCCCGAATTCCGCGCCCATTACACCGATCCGCTGCTGACCCGCGGCGATGTCTCGTTCAGCGGCCGGACCGGCGCGATAGAGTACGAGATCGGCCTCAACAACGACACCTCCGCGCGCAGCGGAGCCGGGGGCGAGACATTAATCTATAACGGCGCGGGCAACGTGATCGAGCGCCGCTATGACGTGTGGGACACACACTATGACACTCCCAAGCTGTCGGGGAAGATCACCTGGGACGGTCCCGGCTCCAGCGTTGGCCACGCCAATGCGCACTACCAGCGCATTCACGATCACTATCTCGAGAAGGGCGACCGCACCTCGCCGGGACTGCCCGACCGGTTCCGCGTGTTCCGCGAGCAGAACGACAGCTGGAACTACGAGCTTGGCGGCGATTACGAGTTCGCGGTCGGGCCGGGGCGCCTCAAGGCGATCGGTCTGCGCCGCTTCAGCCACGAGCCCTACGTATCGGAATCGCGCACTACGTTCGCCGACGGCTCGACCGACATCGGCGACCGCTTCACCCAGACCGGCGACCTCGGCGAGACCATCGCGCGAGGCGAGTACACCTGGAAGATGTTCGGCGGCGACTGGCAGCTGTCGGGTGAGGCGGCCTTCAACACGCTCGACAACGTGGCGGGGCTGTTCACGCTCGATCCCACCGGAACTTTCGTTGAGGTGCCGTTCCCCGAAGGCACCGGTGGGGTGAGCGAGGATCGCTACGAGGGCCTGCTCAGCTTCGGGCACAAGCTCACCAGCAGGCTGTCGTTCCAGATCGTCGGCGGGGCGGAGCATTCGACCATCTCCCAGACTGGCGCCAACGGCCTGACCCGCAGCTTCTTCCGCCCCAAGGGCACTCTGTCGCTAGCGTGGACCCCGAGCGCGGACTTCGACGCGTCGCTCAAGATCCGCCGCCGCGTGTTGCAGCTGTCGTTCTACGACTTCCTCGCGCGCGCCTTCCTCAACGACGGCAACGCCAACGCGGGCAACAACGACCTGCGCCCGCAGCAGGACTGGAGCTACGAGGCCGAGATCAACAAGAAGTGGGGCCCGTGGGGATCGAGCAAGCTGCGGCTGATCTACCGCGACGTGGAGGATTTCGTCGACGTCATCCCCGTCGCGGGCGGCGAATCGGTCGGCAACATCCCGAAGTCGTGGGCGGCGGCGGTGGTGCTGTCGAACACCACCAACCTCGATCCGGCGGGGATCAAGGGCATGAAGCTCGACACCAGCTTTACCTATCAGAAGTCCGCCCTGCGCGACCCGTTCACCGGCGAAACGCGGCAGTGGAGCGGCTTCACCGACACCCAGGCGAGCATCGCCTTGCGGCACGACATCCCGAACAGCGACTGGGCGTGGGGCGCGGAGGCGAACTATTCGCACAACCAGCCCATTTACCGCAGCAATTCGGTCGATCACACCTGGGAAGGGCCCTGGTTCGCCTCGGCCTTCGTCGAGAACAAGGACGTGTTCGGGCTGACGGTGCGGGCGGAGATCGGCAACGTGCTCAATGCCCGCTCCCGGCGTGAGCGCGTTACCTACGCCGGCCTGCGCGGCGTGACGCCGATCCAGACAATCGAGTCGCGCGACCGGTTGATCGGCCCGGTGTTCTCGTTCCTGGTCAAGGGCAGCTTCTAGCCCGCCGCGCACACGCAAACTGCAGCGCGGCACAGCCATGCGGGATGACTTGCCGTGCGTGCGTGGCCAAGCTGGCGCAATGGAAGCTGAAACTGCCACGCCCGTCGTCGTCACCAAGGCCGGCCAGGTGCGCGGCCGGATTCAGGGCGGCGTCCGCACGTACCTCGGGGTGCCCTACGCCGCGCCGCCCGAGCGGTTCGAGCTGCCCGCGCCGGCGGCTGCGTGGGACGGGGTGCTCGATGCGGTCGAGCCCGGGCCCGCCTATCCGCACCGCATCCGCGAGGTGCCGCAGATCGATGTGGTCCCGC
>JAEWKG010000154.1 GCA_023386135.1 Pseudomonadota bacterium
GTGATCAACAACACCTTCGGGCTGGGCCCGCTGGGTTTCCTGCGCATCTACTCGCCGCCCCGCACCTTCGGCATCGACCTCGGCTACAAGTTCTGATGGCTTCGTTGCCCGACGCGGTTGCCGGAGCAAGCGGAGCCGAAGCGCCGCTCGCTTCCGCGGCCGCGGCGTATGAAGGCGCACCCGACGCCGATGAATGGATTTCGGGTGCTTCTCCGCGGGAACGGCGTTGGGCGCTTGGGTTGTTGCTCGCGATCGCCACCGTCGCGTTCATCGACCGGACAATTCTCAATACCGTCGGCGAGGCGGTGAAACGCGACCTCGGTCTCACCGACCTGCAACTCGGCCTGCTGGGCGGCGCAGCCTTCGCCCTGCTCAACGGGTTGTTCGGAATCCCGGTGGCGCGCCTGGCCGAGCGACGCAGCCGTGCGCGGATCATCGCGATTGCGGTCGCGGTGTGGTCGGCGATGACCGCGCTGAGCGGGCTGGCGAGCGGGTTCGGCGGCCTCCTTGCCGCGCGCATCGGTGTCGGCGTCGGGGAGGCGGGCGCGGGCGCTCCGGCGCAATCGCTGCTCGCCGACTACTTCCCGCCCGAACGCCGCGCCACTGCGTTCGGGATCCTGGGTCTCGCAACCCCGCTCGGCATCATCCTTGGCGCCATCGGGGGCGCCGTCGTGGCGCAAGCGCTCGGCTGGCGCGCGGCCTTCATGCTGGTCGGACTGCCCGGCCTCGCGCTCGCCGCGCTCACCTGGCTCACCCTCAAGGAGCCGCCGCGCGGCCTTTCCGACGGACGTCTGGCCAGTGCCGCAGCTCCGCCTCTGCGCGAGGTGATGCGGGTCCTCGGCCAAAGCAGGGCATTTCGCTGGCTCGTCGTCGCCGGCACGGTGGTCAACTTCGTCGGCTTTGCCGGCATGAGCTTCGCGCACCCGTTCTTCGTGCGCAGCTTTCCTGTCGGGTACACCGAGGCGGCAGTGGCGTTCGCGCTGATCAACAGCGTGTCGCTGGCCGGCGGTTACTATCTCGGCGGAACCATCACCGACCGGCTGGGGCGGCGGGACGTACGGTGGTACGGCTGGCTTCCCGCCGTCTGCATGGTCCTCGCCGCGATCACTTACGTCGTCGGGTTCTCCCAATCGCCCTGGTTGTGGACCATCGTGCTGCTGACACCGCCGGGGTTGTTCGCCGGCATGTATTTCGCGCCCACCTTCGCCATTACGCACAACCTGGTCGGACCCCGCATGCGGGCGTCGGCCGCGGCGATCCTGACGCTGACGACCTCGATCGTCGGCATGACGCTCGGCCCAATCGTCACCGGCCTCCTGAGCGATCACTTTGCCGCCGCGGCGTTCGCCGGCGACTTCGCCAGCGCTTGCGCAGGCACGTCCGTCGAAGTCGCCTGCCGCACCGCCTCGGCGCACGGCTTGCGCATGGCACTGGTCAGCGTCTGTGCGCTCTATCTCGTCGCGGGGGTGGCCTTCCTGCGTGCCTCAGGAAGCCTTCCGAGCGAACTGGCCCATATGCGGGGAGATGCAGCATGAACGACGGCGACGCCATTCGCGCACTGGCGCAGCGCTTCTTTCAGGCGGTGGAAGACGGCGATGTGGCGGGTGTGCGCGGCAGCTACGCGCCCGATGTCGTGATCTGGCATGGCCATACGCGGGCCCAGCAGGATCGGGAGACCAACGTCGAGACGCTCGCGAGGTTCATCTCGGTCAGCCGTGAGCGGCGCTATACGGACCGCAAGTTGCACATCCTCCCCGATGGCTTCGTCCAGCAGCACCTGCTCGTGGCGACGAGCAACGGCGGCGCCGTGCTCGAGCTACCCGCGGCGTTGATTTGCGAGGTCGCGGACGGCCGCATCACGCGGCTCGACGAATATTTCGATAACGCTGCGGTGGTGGCGTGGTTCGAGGCACCGGATTTCGCATGATCTTGAAAGGACAGGGACAATGAAGACGAGCGGTATCAACCATATCGCGCTGGTTGCGCGCGACATGAAGGAGACCGTGCGGTTCTACACCGAGGTCCTCGACATGCCGCTCATCAAGACGGTCGAACTGCCCGGTGGCGGACAGCATTTCTTCTTCGACTGCGGAGGCGGATCGGCGATCGCGTTCTTCTGGTGGAAGGACGGCCCGCCCGCCGCGCCCGGTATCGCGTCCGTCCGGCAGTTCCCCGGTGATGACAAGACCGCCATCGGCTCGATGAACCATCTCGCCTTCCATATGGACCAGGACGAGCTCGATGCAGCAATCAAGCGGCTGCAGGACAACGACGTGAAGGTGATCCCGATGGTCATCAACCACGACGACAGCGAGCAGACGGTCAGCGCCGAAATGCATCCGGACGTATTCCTGCGTTCGGTCTACTTCACCGATCCGAATGGGATCATGATGGAATTCGCCGCCACCACCAAGGAATTCGGACCGGACGACGTGCGTCACGAGCCTGCCGGCGCTCACGAAGGAGATGCCTGATGCCCCGCTTGCGCCTCATCCCCAAAGCCGAAGCGACCGCCGACATCGTCCAGCGCGCCTACCACCTCCTGTTCGGTGACCGCGACCCGGTAAAGGAACCGGGTACCGCCACCGGCACCTCCGGCGATTGGTGGCCGGTCTTCGCGAACTCGCCCGATGCCTTGAAGCACGCGATGCAGGGCTTCGGCTTTTACCGCGATCCGGCGCGCAAGCTCGATCCCGCGCTGCGCGAACTGGGCCAGACCTGGGCCGGATGGGCGGTTGGCAGTCAGTTCGTGTTTTCGCAGCACTGCAAGTCGCTGCGCGGCGCGGGCGTCTCCGAGGAGAAGATAGCCGCCATCCCGACGTGGCAGACGTCGGCGCTGTTCGACGCCAAGGAACGGCTGGTGCTCGCCTACGCGGATCGGCTCGTCGTCCACCGCGGCCGCGTGCCCGACGCGCTGTTCGCCGAGCTGCAGGCAGCGTTCAGCGACGAGGAGATCCTCGAGCTGACCTACATCACCTGCATGTACGACATGCACGCGGTGATGAGCAAAGCCCTGCGCACCGAGTTCGACGATCGCGACGATCCGATCGTCGAGGTTGCCGCGCCGGAAGATTTCGACGCGAGCGACTTCCTCGACACCGGGCGCGACAGATAGCGGTTCGCACGCCTATCGCTTGATTGGCACCACTGGAGGACTGCCCCAGTCCATCTGAAACGCTTCATGCAGCGCGCGCATGTGGCGTTTGCCGATCCGCGCCTCGAGTGCCGCGACCAGCCCGTCGACGATCGCGTTGGCATCGTTGAACATCGCACGGCCGCGTTCCGACAGCACCACGACCTTGACACGCCCGTCCTGCGGATCGTCCTCAAGCTCGAAAAAACCGGCCTGGACGAGACCGGCGATGGTCGAATGCACGGCCTGCCGGGACAGGCGGAGCGCTCGCGCGATCTCCGCCGGGCGGCGCTTCCCGGTGAGAACGTGCATGATCACCATCGACTCTGCGCGGGTGACGGGAGCCCAGCCCGCGGCTTGCAGGCTGCACTGTAGACCGTCGTCGAACCACTCGAAGCCCTCGAGGAGGGGCGTGATGAGATAGCGAGTGGTTTGCAACACGGACTCCGGAGCGGGAAGAGTTGGCAATAAAGCAGCAGATTTGGGCTGCACCTGACTGGTGATCGCGAGAAAGCGCGCTCGCGTCTAGCACCCATTGGAAGGGGGGACGATTATCTAACGTTCGCACAATCTATCGGGCACCCTGATGGCTTGAGGTTTGGTTGCCGACAGGCCCGCGACAAAGCTGCTTAGTCTTTCCGGCTTTTAGCTGCCTCGCGATCGGCACCTTGACGCAGCGTGCGCGCCACAAGCTGACAGTCGGCTAGCGGCCAAATAGCGGACGCTCGCCACC
>JAEWKG010000265.1 GCA_023386135.1 Pseudomonadota bacterium
CGGCCGCAGCGGCCGCGCCCGCCAAGGCATTCCTCCCGCTCACCGGGCGGGTGGTCGACGCCGCGAACCTGCTCAGTCCGTCCGAGGAAGCGACGTTGACGGCGGAGCTCGCCGCGCTTGAACGGGATACGAAGGTGCAGTTCGTGGTCGTCAGCACGCCCTCCCTCGAAGGCCACGACATCAGGGATTACACGACGCTGCTCGGCAACGCCTGGGGCATCGGCGATCGCCAGCGTAACGACGGGCTGATGCTGGTCGTCGCTCCCAATGAGCACAAGGTACGGATTGGAACGGGATTGGGTCTCGAGAACACGCTCACCGACGCCGAGTGCGCGGATGTGATCGGGCTGATCGTCGATCGCTATAGCAAAGGCGACATCGCCGGCGGAACCCTGCTCGGCGCCAGGACGCTCGACCAGTCCCTTCGAGCCAAGCTGGAGCATGTATCGTGAAGCGGCTCGCCCTCGCCTTGGCCGTGCTCATGGCGCTATTCGCGTCGCCTGCGCTGGCGCAGAACTTCCCCGAGCGCGGCACCGCGCCCGTGGTCGATGCGGCCAACGTTATCGATCCCGCGACGGAGGCTTCGCTCACGCAGAAGCTCGATGCGTTCAATCAGCGTACCCAGCGGCAGTTGGTGGTGGCGACGGTGCCGAGCCTCGATGGCTACGAGATCAGCGACTACGGTTACCAGCTCGGCCGCAAGTGGGGCCTGGGCGACAAGCAACGCAACGACGGGGCGATCCTGCTGGTCGCGCCGAACGAGCGCAAGGTGCGGATCGAGGTCGGCTACGGCCTCGAGCCGGTGCTGACCGACGGGTTCTCCTCGCTGATCATCCAGAACACCATCCTGCCCAAGTTCAAGGCCGGCGATATGCCCGGCGGGATCGTCGCGGGCACCGACGCGATCATCAAGCAGCTCGAACTGCCGCCCGAGCAGGCCGCGAAGGTGGCGCAGGCCGCCGAGACGCGTGCCAGCAAGGATAGCGGCGGCATCCCGCCGGGAACGATCCTGTGGTTGGGCTTCATCCTGTTTTTCTTCATCCTGCCGATGTTCCGCGGCCGTAAGGGACGGCGCTACAACGGCACCGTCACCGGCAGCAGCGTGGGCGACATCCTGCTGTGGGAAGCGGGCAAAGCGGCGGCACGCGGCATCTCCGGCAGCGGAGGCAGCAGCTGGGGCGGCGGCGGATTTGGCGGGGGCGGCGGCTTCTCCGGAGGCGGCGGCAGCTGCGGGGGCGGCGGCGCCTCGGGCAGCTGGTAGGGGGCGCGAGCGATGGGATATCTGAACGACGCCGAGCACGCCGAAGTCTCCGCCGCGGTCGCCTCGGCCGAGGCGCACAGCGCGGGGGAGATTGTCACCGTGCTGGCCGAGCAGTCCGACGGCTACAGCGACATCCAGCTCGCCTGGTCGGTCTTGGTCGGGACGATGGCGCTGGCGGTCTATGCCGCGTTTCCGGATTTCTATCTCGGGCTGGTCGAGCGGATATTCTCCAGCGGCTGGAACAACGAGTGGACCACGCGCGAGGTGCTCTCGCTCGCGCTGACCGGGTTCCTGCTCAAGTTCCTCGGTACCTGGCTGTTGCAGTTCTGGCGGCCGCTCAAGTTCTTCCTCATTCCCGGCCCGGTGAAGCACGCGCGGGTGCGCGATGCGGCGGTGCGGCACTTCAAGGTTGGCGCCGAGCGGCGCACCCACGGCCGCACCGGGGTGCTGATCTACCTCTCGATGCGCGAGCACCGCGCCGAGATCGTTGCCGACGAGGCGATTGCCAGCAAGGTCGCGCCCGAAGTGTGGGGCGCGGCGATGGCCGACATGCTCAAGGATATCCGCCACGGCCGCATCGCCGCCGGGCTGGTCGCAGGCGTGCGCGACGTCGGCGGGGTCCTCGCCGAGCACTTTCCGCGCGCCGAGGATGATCAGAACGAGCTGCCCGACCGGCTGATCGAGGTCTAGCCCTACCTATCCGATCCACCCCATGCACTTGACCCGCTCACCCTGAGCCTGTCGAAGGGTGCTGGCGCTGCGTGAGCGTGCTTCGACAGGCTCAGCACGAGCGGAGTTGGTGCGTGGATCAGGAAGAATCCGAAGAGATCGTCTGGCAGGGCAAGTTCGTCACCGCCAAGAAGCGCGGGCGGTGGGAATACGTCAGCCGATCGCGCGGCATTCGCGCCGCGGTGATCCTGGCGGTCGACGAGGGCCACGTCCTGCTGGTCGAGCAATACCGCGTCCCGCTCGGCAAGCGCTGCCTCGAGCTGCCTGCGGGCCTGGTGGGCGACCATGACGATGCCGCCGACGAGGACGTGCTGGTCGCCGCGGGCCGCGAACTCGAAGAGGAGACCGGCTGGCGCGCCGAGCGCCTCGAACCGATGGGCGAGTTCTACAGCTCTCCGGGCATGGTCAGCGAGCATTTCGCGCTGGTGCGCGCCTCGGGCCTCACCCGCGTGGGCGCCGGCGGCGGGGTCGATAGCGAGGACATCGAGGTCCACCGCGTGCCCCTTGCCGAACTTGCGGAATTCGTCGAAAGTCGCCGCAACGCGGGCGTCGGGATCGACGTTCGAATAATGGGTTTGCTGCTGGCTGCCCAATTTTAGGCGGGAGAATTCAGATGGGCGGACGGGTTGCGGGCAAGCTGGCTTTAGTAACCGGCGCGGCGCAGGGCCTCGGCGCGGCGCATTGCCAGGCGCTCGCCCGTGAAGGCGCGAAAGTGCTCTGCACCGACATCAACGGCGAGGGCGCGCAAGCGACCGCCGATGCGATCAACGCCGAAGTCGGCGTCGGCACCGCGTTCGCGATGCAGCACGACGTGACCTCGCCCGAGCATTGGGACGCGGCGATTCGGCTGGCGCGCGACGCGCTCGGCGGCCTCTCGGTGCTGGTCAACAACGCGGGCGTCGGCGTGCGCGGCAATATCGAGACCTGCACGCTGGAAGAATGGCGCCGCGGCTTCGCGATCAACGTCGAAAGCGTGTTCCTGGGCTGCCAGAAGGCGCTGCCGCTGATGAAGGATAATCAACCTGGCAGCATCATCAACATCAGCTCGATCGCCGGCCTGATCGCGAGCGACACCATGCCCGGCTACAACGCCAGCAAGGCGGCGGTGTGGATGCTGTCGAAGTCGGTCGCGCTCTATTGCGGCAAGAACGGGTGGGACATCCGCTGCAACTCGGTCCACCCAACTTTCGTCGACACCCCGATCCTCGACGGGATGGTCGCGAGCACGGGCCGCGAGAAGAGCGTGATCATGGATAAGCTGGCGCGGCAGATCCCCCTGAAGCGGGTCGGGGCGCCGCGGGAAATCGCCGATGGCGTGCTGTTCCTCGCCAGCGACGAGAGCAGCTTCATGACCGGAGCGGAATTGAAGCTCGACGGCGGCATCAGCGCGATGTGATTGGTCATGAGGAAGGGCGCGGATACCCTCCGCGCCCTCCTCAGTCGGCGATCAGCGCGATCGCCAGATAGATCAGGGCAAACGATCCGAAACCGATGATCGTGCCGATCGCGAAGACGGCACGGACGATCATGGGGTCTACCCCGATGGTGTTTGCGATCCCCGAGCAGACGCCGAAGATCTTGCCGTTGGCGCGATCCAGCCGGAAGCCTTTCCGGGCCGGGGTCACCGCGGGCCGCTGGCGGTCGAGCGCGCTCAAGCGAACGTACCCGGGAGCAGCGCGCCGTGGTTGGCGGGAGCGATCGCGGCGGCGAACATCACGAGGCTGAAAGCGGCCGAGAAGACGGCGGCGGCGAGCTTGTTGTTGAGTACTTGCATTGTCTGGTTCCTTGTCCAAGCGTTCCCGGCGGACTGTCCGGCGGATGCCAGATACATCGCAAGCCCCGTGCCAATTCGCGAAAATGGCGGAATTCTGCGGTTTTCGCGTTTCACGAAGTTGCCCCGAGATTAACGCGTCGCTCATCTTCGGGAAATTTTCCCAACTGTTGGGATCGGCCATTTCGCGGCTGGCTTGCGAGCGGCGGCGCGGCTAACCGAAGCCTCGATCCATGGCGCTCGACCGCATCTCGCTCTCCCGCTTTCGCAACCACCGCGAGACGACGCTGGAGGGCGCGCGCGGGTTCAACCTGCTGGTGGGCGAGAACGGCGCGGGCAAGACCAACGTATTGGAAGCGCTGTCGCTGCTCGCCCCCGGGCGCGGATTGCGGCGGGCCGCCCTGCCCGAGATGGCGGCGGCCGACGGCGAAGGCGGCTTCGCGGTCGGCGCCTCGCTCGGCGATGTGCGGCTGGGCACGCTGGTCGATCCCGCGCGCCCCACCCGGCGGCTGGTGCGGATCAACGGCGCGGAGGCGAGCGCGATGGCGCTCGGCGAATGGCGCGCGCTATCGTGGCTCACGCCCGCTATGGACGGCCTGTTCACCGGCAGCGCGAGCGGGCGCCGGCGCTGGCT
>JAEWKG010000331.1 GCA_023386135.1 Pseudomonadota bacterium
CGGGCGCGGCGAGCGTGATCGACTTCGCCCGCGCCCGTACGCCGAGGATACCGACCGCGCGGCGAGCGACATCGGCCAGGTCGATCCGATCGGGCGTGGTGGCAAAGTCTTCAGCCTCAACCACTTCGAGGTCTGACAGATCCTCCACCAGTGAGAGCAGGTGCTGCCCCGCCGAGGCGATATCGGCGGCGTAGTTGCTGTACTCTTCCGCCAGCGGGCCCGCCAGTCGCGAGCGGATCGTCTCCGCATTGGCGATGATGCGTGCGATCGGTTGGCGCAGCACAGGCGTGAGTTCCCGGCCCAGCGCAGGCGCGGCGAGGGCCTCTCCCTCATGCACCGGCGCGGCGATCTCAGGCAGTGGAGCGTCGGCGACCAGCAGCAGTTCGAAACCACCGCTGCCCGGATCCGGCCGGCCCAGCGGCACCAGCGTTACGGTCCAGTTGCGAGACGATCCTGGCGCTAGGCATTGGGCTCCATCGAGCAGCCGCCAGTGAAGCGGCTGACGGTGTGCGAGCGCGGGAAAGGTGAGGTGCTCGCTCCACGTGGTGCCCGGGGCATCGCGCATCGCCCGCGCTACTTCCATGAGGTCAGGCGCATGGCATTCCACCGCGATCGGGCGCTGCTGCGGATCGAGACGCGCGGTAAGCTCCGCCAGTTCGCGATCGATGGCGATGCGGCGCTCGGCGGCCCCAGTATCGGAGACCGGCGGCACCGGCGCGGTCGACCAAGAGGCAACCGCGATGGAGCAGCCGCCCTCCCCGCCCTCACCCTCGGGCGCAACCTCGATCCAGGCGCGCACCATCTCCTCGCCGTCGAGCGCGGTGATCGAGCGGGCAAGGCGAAGGCCGAGAGTGCGCGCCTTGCGCACCACTTCGAGCAATTGCGGGACGGCGACGGTGCCGGGCAGTTCGCCCCCGCAGCGTTGCTGCAAACCGGCAAGCGGCTCGTCCGCCTCGATCAGGCGGTCGTTTGCGTCGGTTCGCGCGCGCGCCAGAACGGCCCGTTCTACTTGCATGATCA
This sequence comes from Pseudomonadota bacterium, assembly GCA_023386135.1. GTDB lineage: Bacteria > Pseudomonadota > Alphaproteobacteria > Sphingomonadales > Sphingomonadaceae > Tsuneonella. The sequence goes on from JAEWKG010000331.1 coordinate 1,021, forward strand.
GGCGACCGAAACCCGCAGTGACGAGGCGAGAAGCGCCTGCGCGCGATCTGTCCGCAGTGCCTCGAGCCCCTCGGGCAGCGCGACATCGGGATGGATGTAGGCGAATTGCTCCTCGACCACTTGTGGCTTGAGCCCGGCGGCGCAGAGCGACAGCGCGAGCCGCGCCAACTGACGGTCGTTGGTCGCGATGACGGCAAGTTCGCGCTGTTGCTGGGTCGCCGAAGCGAGTGCGGACAGGAAGATCGCCGCGCCGGCGTGACTGACCGAGAGCGCCGCGAGCGCGCCCGCGCCCATCCCGTGGACCAGGCGGGCGAGCAATCCGATCCGCCCGGCGCTTTCATCGTAGTCCGTGCGCAGCCGCGTGGTCGCGGCGAGCGCGGCCTCGGTGTCCCCGGCGTCGACCTGCTCGATCCAGATCGCCAGCGCCTGCTGGAAATGGTCGGCGGGAAGCTCGTTCAGCGGCAATTCCATCCGCCGCTGGCGCTGCACGAACCGCGCCTGCGCCGCCAACGCGGCCATCGCGGTCGATGCCGTGCCCGTATCGTCCGACGCGACCAGCGATTGCAGCAGCGGCGAGAGGACTGGATCGATCGCGCTCCGCGACTCGAGCCGAGCGGTGAGCTGCCATTCGAGCGCCAGCGCGTGGCAATGCGAGATGAGGCGGCTGTCGGTCAGCAGCACCTCGGTCAGGCCCGCCCGGTGCCGCTCGGCATAACCTCGTGGGTCCGCACCGTCGGCGGCCTCGGCCTGCGCGGTGAGCAACTGGCGCGCAAGGTCGCCCACCATCCCGCGCACCCGGCTGACGATCTCGTCGCTGAACAGCGAGTGGTCGTGGTTGGCGAGCAGGTGACCGAGCACCGGCCCCACCGTTCCGAGCACGATGTCGCCCTGCGCCAGTTCGTCGCGCAGCACCGCCTCGACCGGTGCTTCGGAGGAAAGTGTCATGACCGCGTCGTCCATCGGCGGGCAGCCTAGCGGCTCGTGGTTAAGCCCGCGTTAGCTGCACTACGCGGCCAGAACAGTTGCAGCGCAAGGCCGACCAGTCCGAGGACCGCCATCACAGGCGGCAGCACATTGGCGATCGCGGCGGCGGTCAGAACGGCGAACACGACGCCGCGATCGGCCAGCGGCCGGAGCGGCTTGGGCGCGGCGGGATCGTCGGCGAGACGCATGACCGTGACCAGGACGAGCGCGGCGAAGCCGGCGGTCCAGCCTTCGAACGCCGACGGGCTCGCCGCAATGGCGACGAGCGACAAGTCGAGCAGCGCACGTCGCGCCTCGCCCGGCCAGGTGCGGGTTCTCTCGCCGCTCCCGGCGCTCGCCAGCCGCGTCACGGTCGTGCCGGTGGCCGAGAGCATCGCGCTCAGGGTTAAACCGGCGAGCGCCAGAGCGGTGTGACCGAGATAGCCCCCGACCGCGCTGGCCACCGCCACGGCCGCGCCGCCCGACAGCAGGCCGAGCGCCACCTGGCGGGCATTGCGAGCCCGGTCGACCAGCGTCCGGGCGAGGCGATAGGCCCCGGCCCGGCCCGGTTGCACCAACGCGGGCGGAGGGACATGCCGCGCGTACCAACCCTGCTGGTACCGCTCGGCGCTCGCCTGGCTCCCCACGAGCGCCCAGCGCCCGTCATCGAGCCATTTCTCCGGCACCGAAATCGCTGTGACACCGCGTTGCAGCGCCACCCGCAACAGGCCGCCGATCGCATCGGCGTCGGGCGGCAGCGCGGCCAGCGCCTCGACCGCATCGCCGCGGGTCGCAAGCACCCCCGCCCACGCACGCTCGCGGTCAATCCGTTCGAAGCCCTGTTCGATCGCGCCTTCCGCCGGCAGCACCGCGACCCCGGCACGCGCGCCGAACGCCTGAGCAAGCCACTCGCGATCGGGCAGCACGCCGGGCGCAAAGGCGACCAGTGTGTCGCCGGCGTGGACCAGCCCCGACAGAGCGCGGTGGTGCGTGACGGCGTGGAACGACAGCCCCGCCCGCTCGGCCTCATGCTGGAGCGTCGCCAGCGCCGGTCCCGGTGCGTCGGCCAGGCACACCGCCCGCTCGCAGGCGAGCGCCAGCACCGCCTGAAGCTGGTGCCATGCCATCGGGTGCCCGGCGAGCCGCACCTCGCTCGCGCCGTCCCCCGCCATCGAGATCAGCGCGATGCGCAAGTTGCCCGCAAACCCTTCCCACTCGTTCCAAAGACGAGGCGAAGCTAGGGGCTGCTGAGGTTGTTGGCTAGGCCGATCGGCCTCAGGCCGCGACGAACTGGTCGCGAAAGCGCTCGATCCGCCGCACGATGGTGGGCTCCCCCGGCGCGGCGGCAATCGCCTCTTCCGCCAGCAGGATCAACTCGCTTGCATGGAAGCTGGCAGCGAGGCCCTTCAGGCGCTGCGCGGCCATCGCCCAGTTCCCGTCGCACCGCGCGCGCTTGAGCAGATCGAGATGGCGCGACAGGCTATCGGCGAACGCCGCGCGCAGCTCGGCGAGCAGTGCCGGATCGTGTCCCGCCGCTGCCGCCAGCGTCGCATCGAATGCACCGTGTTCGTACGCCATCGCGATCAGCGATAGCACCTGTCTGATTAAGAGACTGTTTAACCATGTTCCGATGGTGTATTTCGCCGGCCATGAACGGGGGATCACACATCCGGGCGATTGGCACCGGGAGCGGCGCCGATGCGTCTGGCGCGGGCGTCGAGCAGGCTGCCGAGCCGCTGACGCTTGACGAGAGCTGGGTGGAAACGCCCGCCTACGACGATGCGTGGGACGAGCCCGCGCCGCGCCGCTTCGCGGGTATGGTGGCGCCGACGCTGGCGGTCGCCGCCATCTCCGCATGGACCGGGTTCTTCGCCTGGGCGCACCTGCCACAGTTGCGCAGCGGTCTGACACCAGCCGCAGGATCCGAGCTCCTCGTGCACTGGTCGATGCCGACGCTGCTGGTCATTGGCTTGTGGCTGCTGGCGATGCGCACAAGCCGCCGCGAAGCCGCGCGATTCGCTGATTCCGCCGCAGCCTTGCGCAGCGAGAGCGCTGCGCTCGAAACCCGCCTGACCGCGGTCAACCGCGAGCTCAGCCTGGCGCGCGAATTCCTCGCGGCGCAGACCCGCGAGCTCGATTCCCTCGGCCGCATCGCCACCCAGCGCCTGTCCGAGCACGCCGACCGGCTGCAGGGCCTGGTGCGCGACAACGGGGCGCAGGTCGAAGCGATTGCCGATGTCAGCCGCACCGCGCTCGGCAATATGGACAAGCTGCGCGATGACCTGCCGGTGGTGGCCAACGCCGCGCGCGACGTGTCGAACCAGATCGGCAATGCCGGCAACACCGCGCACGCCCAGCTCGCCGAGCTGGTCGCCGGCTTCAATCGCCTCAACGAATTCGGCCAGGCGAGCGAGCGTCAGGTCGGTGCCCTGCGCGCCAAGGTCGATGCCGCGATCGCCGGGTTCGAGGCGCAGGCCGCGCAGCTCGACGACATCACCGGCGCGCGCTTCACGCTGCTGCGCGAAAAGAGCGAGGCGTTCCGCGCCGAACTCGACGGCCGGGAAGTCGACGCGCTTGCCGCGATGCGCCACCGTGCGGACCGGCTGCGCGAGGAAATCGTCACCGCTGCGGCGACGCTCGAGACGCAGGAAGAAGAACTGCTGAAATCGCTCCAGGCACGAGTTGTGTCGCTGCGTGAGGGCGCGATCACTGTCGGTGACGGCCTGGCGAGCTCCGAACGCGACGCGTTGGCGGCGTGGTCTAAGCGCCTCGAAGCAATGCGGGCGGATCTTGAGGCCGCAATCCGTCATGTCGAGGCGGTCGACACTGCGGCGAAGGAAAGCGCCAGCAAGCGCTTGCAGGTCATTCAGGACGAGGCCCTGGCGGTCGATGCCAAGCTGACCGAGTCGCACGCCCTGTTCGTGGGTGAGATCGAAAGGCGCCGTGCGGAAGGTGCCGCGGTCGCGACCGAGCAGGCCGAGTCCGTTGTCGCGCGACTTGCAGCTATCGACGAAGCGCTCGCTCAACGCCGCACTACGCACGCGGAACAGACGCAAGAACTGACCGCCCACAGCGAAGCAGTTGCGGCGCGTCTGTCGGCGCTCGGCGATGAGATGGCGCGGGCGGCCGACCAGGGGCGCGAGGCCGAGAGCGCCCACGCGGCTTCGAACGATGCACACGCGGCGCGCCACACGG
>JAEWKG010000022.1 GCA_023386135.1 Pseudomonadota bacterium
CCCCTGCCCGGTCCGGGGCGCGGCGCGGGCAGCTATGGTAACGGCCTCGGCGGAGGCGGCACCGGCGGGGATGGCTACGGCAGCGGGGGCGGCGCGGCGGTCCAGGGCCCGCGCCAGATCGGCGGCCGCATGGCCTACCGCGATCTTCCCGAAGGCCTGCTGGTGGAAGGCCGTGAGGCGGCGGTGCGCGTGGTCTTCGCGGTGCGCGCCGACGGGCGGGCGGAGGACTGCGAGATCGACCGGTCGAGCGGCAATCAGGCGATCGATACGCTCACCTGCCGCCTGATCGAGCAACGCTTCCGCTTCCGCCCCGCGCTCGACCGGAGCGGCCGCCCTGTCCGCTCGTACGTGCAGGAAACCCACACTTGGTACGCCTCGCCGGGATAAGCTGCGCGTTGGCGCGCTAATGTGGGCAAGGCGAGTGCGAATGTCCGCTACCGACCCATTGCAGACTCTTACCTCGGGTGCGACTGCCCCGCCAAGCAGGAGGGAGGACCAAAATGCTACGCATTGCGATCGAAGGCATGGTGCATGACCGAGACGAGGTTCTGGCGTGGGAAGCGCGGCGCATGACTTCCGTGAGGAAGAAACTAGGCCTGCCGCATTCAGATTCGCCCTTGGCCGACCAACGGATCGAACTCACTGAGCGGAAGCTCGCGCTCGGACACGATGGCATCAAACGATTGTTGGGTCGCGGACCGTGGCTGTCCGAGAAGATCACCCGCGTCACCCTTAAGCTTTCCGGCCGCAGAAAGCGGGTCAGCGTGTGCGAGATCGAGGTCTCTGCCGGTTCGGCAGAAGGCTTCGCCAAGTGGTTTGAGGACCGCAACAATCTCAACGACGAGAAGTCGATGATCGACGCCTGCCCGGACCACTACATCATCAACCGCGATGCTGCTGGCAGGCAGTTCGTGCTGGAGACGACGGGCGGCTCGCCCCTCCCGGGTGCTTTCACAGTCGATTACGACGATACGAGCACGCTAATTACCCCGGCAGACCCGTCCTTTCCGCACCAGGTTGCCGGGGTCGCGAGGCTCGATGACGGCTTGGCCATTGGCGGGGTGCGGCATCAATTCAGGCAAGAAGGCGATGGCTTCCGCGCACGCCTTACGGTCGAATTTCCTGGCAGGGTCCCAGGGCGCATGATCGCAGAGCACCGCTGGCACCTCGCGTGCGAGTTCTCGAACTGGATCGAGGCCGCTGGGCGGTAGGTCCACTTCCTACTCAAACTGCGACATCGCGCACGGGCGAAGCCTCGACGCGAGAACATCACGCAAAATGACGCGGAAAAGAGTGAAATGGTCGGGGAAAGAGGATTCGAACCTCCGGCCCCTGCCTCCCGAAGACAGTGCTCTACCAGGCTGAGCTATTCCCCGACCGATCTCATCCGGCCTAACCCGTTAAGGTCAGGGGCCGGCGAGGCAGGAGCGGGCCTATAGGGGCGGGTCGGCGGGGTGGCAAGCGGGCTTTTGCGGGTTTAGGACCGGCGGATGGCCACTGCCTTTCCGCTACCCGATTCTCATAGCACCCCGCACCCGGAGCAGCAGTATCTCGATCTGATGCGGCGGATCTGGACCGAGGGCTCGGAGCGGGTGGACCGGACCGGCGTCGGCACCCGCTCGGTGTTCGGGGCGACGTTGCGGTTCGATTTGGCCGATGGCGCGATGCCGCTGATCACCACGAAGCGGGTGTACTGGAAGACCGCGACGCGTGAGTTGTTGTGGTTCCTCACCGGCGAGACCAACATCCGCCCGTTGGTGCTGCAGGGCGTGCACATCTGGGACGACTGGCCGCACGCGCGCTATGTCCGCGAGACGGGCGATACGATCGGAATAGATGCGTTCGTCCAGCGGATCGCCGACGACGAGCCATTCGCCGAACGGTGGGGTGATCTCGGACCGGTGTACGGCAAGCAATGGGTCGACTGGCCGACCTACCGCTATCGGCCCGATGGGCTCTACGAACCGGGCGAAAGCATCAACCAGGTCGCTGAGGTGGTCCGCTCGCTGCGCGAAAACCCCGGCAGCCGGCGGCACATTATCGAAGGATGGAACGTCGCCGAGCTCGACCGGATGGCGCTGCCGCCGTGCCACAAGACCTACCAGTTCCATGTCGCCGACGGGAAGCTGAACTGCCTGCTCTATCAGCGGAGCTGCGACGTTGCGCTGGGGCTGCCGTTCTACCTGTGGTCGGCGGCGCTGCTCCAGCACATGCTGGCTCAGCAGACGGGCCTTGAGCCGGGCGAGTTCACGTGGATGGGCGGGGACGTGCACCTCTACCTCAATCACGCCGAGCTGATCGAGGAACAGCTCACCCGGGAACCGCAGGGCCGCCCGCGGCTTGAGATTGTGCGGCGGCCCGCCTCGATGTTCGATTACCGGATCGAGGATTTCGAGGTGTCCGGTTACACGCCGCTCGGCGCGCTCAAGGCGCCGGTGGCGGTGTGACGGGGCTTTCTTGACTCGCTGACCCGCTTTGAAATAAAATAACGCGTTCGCATAACAATGCTGCACTGCGGGAGAGCGAGTTGGGTAACAGCTCAAATGAGAAGGGCTCAGATGGGACGGGACAGGCGGGCCACAACCGGCCGGCGCTGAGCTTCCACGTCCCCGAACCCAAGTTCCGCCCCGGCGACGCGGTCGACTTCTCGGACCTCAAGATCACTCAGGCCGGCGCCCAGGCGCGGCCCGACGAGACGTGCCCCGCGATCGACACCGCGCCGCTCGCCAACGACCTCATCCGCGTGCTGGGCGAGGACAACCGCGCGCACGGCCCGTGGGACCCGAAGCTCGATCCCGACACCTTGCGCCGGATGCTCTCGACGATGGCGCTGACCCGCGCGTTCGACGAGCGGATGTACCGCGGCCAGCGGCAGGGCAAGACCAGCTTCTACATGAAGTGCACCGGGGAAGAGGCGACCAGCGTCGCCGCCGGGATGGCGCTTGCCGCCGACGACATGGTGTTCCCGAGCTATCGCCAGCAGGGCATCCTCCTCGCGCGCGGCTATCCGCTGATCGAGATGATCAACCAGATCTACTCGAACCGCGGCGACAAGCTGAAAGGCCGCCAGCTTCCGATCATGTATTCGAGCCGCGCGCACAGCTTTTTCACCATCAGCGGCAACCTCGCCACGCAGACTCCGCAAGCGGTCGGCTGGGCGATGGCGAGCGCGATGCGCGGCGACAGCCGGATCGCCGCGACCTGGGTGGGTGAGGGCAGCACCGCCGAGGGCGATTTCCACGCCGCATGCCTGTTCGCCACCGTCTACAACGCGCCGGTGATCCTCAACGTGGTCAACAACCAGTGGGCGATCTCCAGCTTCTCGGGCTTTGCCGGGGGCGAGCGGGCGACTTTCGCCGCGCGCGGGGTCGGCTACGGGATCGCCTCGCTCAGGGTCGACGGCAACGACGCGCTCGCCTGCTACGCGGCCGAGCAGTGGGCCGCCAACCGCGCGCGCGCCAACGCGGGGCCGACGCTGATCGAGCACTTCAGCTACCGCGCCGAAGGCCACTCGACGTCCGACGATCCGAGCCAGTACCGCAGTGCGCAGGAACGCAGCGAATGGCCTCTCGGCGATCCAGTCATGCGGCTCAAGAACCACCTCATCGCCATGGGCGAGTGGGACGAGGAGCGGCAGGAGAAGCTCGACCTCGACAGCGCAGAGCAGGTCAAGGCGGCGACCAAGGAAGCCGAGAAGAACGGCATCCTCGGCCACGGCCTCCACCACCCGTTCCATACGATGTTCGAGGACGTGTTCGAGGAACTGCCATGGCACCTCGAGGAACAGGCCGCGCAGGCGATCCGCGAAAGGGAAATCAAGTGGCCAGCAGCGTGATCGACGACGCCCCCGTCGGCCTGGCCGACGCGCCGGCGCGCAACATCAACATGATCGAGGCGATCAACGACGCGCTCGACATCATGCTCGGCCACGATCCGACCGTGATCATCATGGGCGAGGACGTGGGCTATTTCGGCGGCGTGTTCCGCGCCACTGCGGGCCTGCAGGAAAAGCACGGCAAGAACCGGGTGTTCGACACGCCCATCTCCGAATGCGGGATCATCGGCGCGGCGGTGGGCATGGGCGCCTATGGCCTGCGCCCGGTGCCGGAGATCCAGTTTGCCGACTACATCTACCCCGGCATGGACCAGCTGATTAGCGAGGCCGCGCGTCTGCGCTACCGCTCGGCGGGCGAGTTCATCGCGCCGATGACCGTGCGCAGCCCGTTCGGCGGCGGCATCTTTGGCGGCCAGACCCACAGCCAGAGTCCGGAATCACTGTTCACCCACGTCGCAGGGCTCAAGACCGTGATCCCGAGCACGCCCTACGACGCCAAGGGCCTGCTGATCGCGGCAATCGAGGACAACGACCCGGTGATCTTCTTCGAGCCGAAGCGGATCTACAACGGGCCATTCAGCGGCTACTACGACAAGCCGGTCGAACCGTGGAAGACGCACCCCGACAGCAAGGTGCCCGAGGGGTACTATTCGATCCCCCTTGGCAAGGCGCGCACTGTGCGCCAGGGCGACGCGCTGACCGTGCTGACCTACGGCACGATGGTCCACGTCACCGCCGCGGTGTGCCGCGAGAAGAGCATCGACGCCGAGATCATCGACCTGCGCACGCTAGTGCCGCTCGACATCGAGGCCATCGAGGCCTCGGTCGAGAAGACCGGCCGCTGTCTGATCGTGCACGAGGCGACCCGCACCAGCGGCTTCGGCGCGGAACTGTCCGCGCTCGTCACCGAGCGCTGCTTCTATCACCTCGAAGCGCCGGTCGAACGCGTGACCGGCTTCGACACCCCCTATCCGCACAGCCTCGAATGGGCCTATTTCCCCGGCCCGGTTCGCATCGGCGAAGCGCTCGACAAGATTTTGGAGGCCTAGGTGGGCAGGTACACGTTCAATTTGCCCGACATCGGCGAAGGCATCGCCGAGGCCGAGATCGTCGCGATGCACGTCAAGCCCGGCGACAAGGTCGAGGAAGACCAGCAGATCGCCGACATGATGACCGACAAGGCGACGGTGGAGATGGAAAGCCCGGTCTCGGGCACCGTGGTCGAGGTCGCTGGCGAAGCCGGCGACGTGATCGCGATCGGCTCGATGCTGGTGGTGATCGAGACCGAGGGCGAGGGGAACGATGCGGCTCCGGCTCCGGCGCCTGCGGCTGCCGCGCCGGCACCAAAGGCCGAGGTGGTCGAGGAACGGGTCGAGGCAGAGAATCCCGATTCGGGTGATGCAGTTCGGGCGATCGAGCAGGCGCCGAAGGCCGCGCCCGCGCCTGAGCTTGCTCCGAAGGCCGAGCCGAGGCCTGCGCCCGCGCCCGCCCCGGCCGCAACAAAGACCTCGGCAAAAGTCCTGGCGACTCCCGCAGTGCGCCAGCGCGCGCGCGATCTCGGTGTGGACCTCGGCGAGGTGCGTCCGAGCGAGGAAGGCCGTGTTCGACATGCCGACCTCGATGCGTTCCTGTCCTATGGTGGCCCCACCGGGCACGCCCCCGCGGGCCGCGCCCGTACCGACGAAACTGTCAAGGTCATCGGCCTCCGCCGCCGCATTGCCGAGAACATGGCGGCGGCGAAGCGCAACAACCCGCACTTCACCTACGTCGAGGAATGCGACGTCACCGAGCTCGAGCGCCTGCGCGAGCAGCTCAATGCTGCGCGCGGCGACAAGCCCAAGCTGACCATGCTGCCGCTGCTGATCAGCGCGATCTGCAAGACGCTGCCCGACTTCCCGATGATCAACGCGCGCTTCGATGACGAGGCGGGCGTGGTCACTCGCCACGGCGCGGTGCATCTTGGCATGGCGACGCAGACCGACGGGGGCCTGATGGTGCCCGTCATCCGCGACGCGCAAGCCAAGAACCTGTGGCAGCTCGCGACCGAAATCCGCCGCTTGGCCCAGGCGGCGCGCGACGGCTCGGCGAAGTCGAACGAGCTGTCGGGCTCGACGCTTACCGTCACCTCGCTTGGCCCGCTCGGCGGCGTCGCCACCACGCCGGTGATCAACCGTCCCGAAGTGGCGATCATCGGCCCCAACCGGATCGTCGAGCGGCCGATGTTCGTCTCCGACGGCATGGGCGGCGAGCGGATCGAGAAGCGCAAGCTGATGAACATCTCGATCAGTTGCGATCACCGCGTGGTCGACGGGTGGGATGCGGCGAGCTTCATCCAGGCGATCAAGCGGCTGATCGAAACGCCGGCGCTGTTGCTGGTGAACTGACCTCCGACCCCGATAACTCCGTCATCCCCGCGAAAGCGGGGACCCATTTCCCGATGCTGGCGCGCGAGCCGACGTTCGCGTGGGACGACACTTCACGTGATGGGTCCCCGCTTTCGCGAGGATGACGTTTATGTTTTAAGGCACGGCGGAGGCTCCGCCATGCAGACAGACCCGCGCATCGACGCCTACATCGCGAACGCCGCTCCGTTCGCACAGCCGATCCTCACCCGGCTGCGGGCGATCGTGCACGCCGCGCTGCCGGGGGTGGAGGAGACCATCAAGTGGTCGATGCCGCACTTCATGGTCGGCGGGAAGAACGTCGCCGGAATGGCCGCGTTCAAGGCGCATTGCGCCTTTACGGTCCACGGCGAAGGGCGCGGCGGGACGGAGGGCATGGGCCAGCACGGCAAGCTGACCTCGGTCGACGAGATACCATCCGAAGCCGACCTCGCCGCCAAGCTGAAGGAGGCGGTCGGGCGCATCGAGACCGCGGGCAGCGCCGCTCCCAAGCGGGTCAAGGCGCCTCCCAAGGCCGAAATCCCGGTGCCTGACGATTTCGCCGCGGCGCTCGCGGCGAACCCCAATGCCAAGGCGACACTCGAAGGCTTCGCCCCCTCGCACCGGCGCGAATATCTCGAGTGGATTACCGAGGCCAAGCGCGAGGAAACCCGCGCCAAGCGGATCGCTCAGGCGGTCGAATGGCTCGCCGAGGGCAAGAAGCGGAACTGGAAGTACGAGAACTGCTGAGATCTCAGCGGACGATGGCGCTGTAGGTCATCCGTCCCGCAGGCGCCGATCCGGGCACGCGCAGGCGCAAGTGGGTAACGTCTTCGGCTGAGGCCAGCCGGTTGCCCACGCGCAGGTCGCCGAGCCGGCCCCAGCTGCGGCCGTTGTCGATCGACACCTCCACTGCGTCGCTGCCGGCGCGCTGGAACGCCAGCGGGCGCGGCACCGCGCTCTCGACCGTGAACCCCCGGCCCGGAGCCGACGCGCGCCAGGCGAGCACCAGCACGACCTTGTCGCCCTTCCTGAGGGTGGTGGCGGGTTCCAGCGCGCGTACGCCGTCGTCCGAGCGCTCGACATAGACCGAGCGGTCGATGTCGACCGCGCTTTCGGCAAATGCCGCGCTTGCGGCGAGCGCCAGCGCGCCACCCACAGCCAGTCCCAGACGCATCGCGAAAATTCCCCCAACGCCCCGTCGCGGGGCGGCACGAGAACTGCCGCAAGATGGTTAATTTTCGGTGTTGCAGCCGGCTCAAGAAAAGGCCGGGACGCGCGGTTGACAGCCCCCTTCGCACCCCTTAGTGGCGCGGCTCCCAAGCGGTGCAAGCCCCTCGAATGCGCGGGTGTAGCTCAGTTGGTTAGAGTGCCGGCCTGTCACGCCGGAGGTCGCGGGTTCGAGC
>JAEWKG010000131.1 GCA_023386135.1 Pseudomonadota bacterium
TTGAGCGGTCGGGGCCGGCGGCGCGCCGGCCCCGTTCCCGTCAGAAGCTCGCCCCAAGCGAGAATACCACCGCGTCGTCGGTGTAGTTCTTGATCGAGGGGCCTTCCACGCCGACGTACGAAACGCCGAGGGTGAGCGGGCCGAGCACGGTCGCGGTGGCGCCGAGCGACCAGTCGAACGCGGTATCGTCGCCCGTGCCCGCCAGCAGCGTCGGGGCGAATGCACCATCGGTGTAGCCGAGATGCGCCGAGACGGTCAGTGGCGTGGTGGGAATGCCCGAGCTCAGCTCGGTGTGAATGTAGAGGCTGTCATCCGCGAGCGCCTTTTGGTCCCAAGCGTAGTTGACGCCGAGCTTCGCCGTGACCGGCCCTAGGTCGCCTGAAATGGTCGCGTAGGGCTCGAAGAATTCGGCATCGACGCCCTTCGCATTGCTGGGGTAGGCGTAGTACAGCAGGCCGACATCGAGCCCGATGCCTTCCGACACCTTGCCGCTCCAGCCGCCGAAGAGGTCAACCTCTTCGTCGCCGTAGAAGTCGGTCCCGCCGTCGTCGATCGACGAGGCCCAGGTGCCGACGTAGAAGCCACTGTCGTGGGTGACGGTCACCCCGCCCTGAATGGCCGGATCGCCGCCCGAGAGCGAAACGCCGCGAAAGCGGTAGTCCGAAACTAGCGTAACGTTGCCGGTGACGGTCACTGCGCTGGGCGCAGCGGCGTCACCGTCGTCGGCCCATGCGGGCGCGGCGCTGAGAGCGAGGGTAGTGAGAACAGTGGAAGCGGCAAGACCGCGAATGGACGGTAGCATGGCAAACTCCTGGTTTGTGCCTCGTCCCACCTGCGTATTCTCGGGGAGCCCATCGAGGCGCGGGCCTGATTCCCTCGAATGCGCAACTTTCTTGCCGCCCCATGCTGCGGCGCACAAGATTAAATTGCAACGGCTCGCATAGCGTCAACTGGTGTGGGTTTTGTGCATCATGACACTGCGCTTTGCTGCGGCTCGTTCATTGCCGCGCAGGATGCGCTCGCCTATGCGGCGCCCCTGATGTTCGAGCCGTTGCGCCAAATTTTCCGTTCGCGCCCCCGCGTTCCCGACAGGCCGCCACCCGCAGTGCCCGCCGGCACGCGGTGGTATGCCGTGGGCGATGTGCACGGACGGCTCGACCTGTTCGAAGCGCTGATCGAGGCGATCGAGCGCGACGATGCCGAGGGTACTCCGGCTCAGTCGACCGTCGTGCTGCTCGGTGACCTGGTCGACCGGGGCCCGGACAGCGCGGGCGTTGTTGCGCGCGCCCGCGCCTGGCAGGCGGCACGACCGGTGCGCCTGCTCGCAGGCAACCACGAGGAGATGTTCCTCTACGCGCTCGAGGACATCGCGGTGCTGCGCCATTTCCTGCGCCACGGCGGACGCCAGACGGCGCTCAGCTACGGCATTCCGCGTGACGCCTACGACCGCGCGACGATGGAGGAACTGCAGGTCCTGCTCGCCGAGGCATTGCCCGATGAGGACCGGCGCTTCCTGCTGGCGGCCAAGAACTATCTCGTCGCGGGCGACTATCTGTTCGTGCACGCGGGCATCGAGCCCGGCGTGGCGCTCGACCGGCAAGAAGAGCGGCACCTCCGCTGGATTCGCGAACCGTTCCTCGAGCATCCCGAACATCACGACCATTTCGTCGTCCATGGGCACACGATCACCGAAGGGCTGGATGCCCGGCACAACCGGATCGGGATCGACACCGGCGCCTACCGCTCGGGCTGCCTGACCGCGCTGGTGCTCGAGGGCATCAAGCGGCGAGTTATCCAGGCGGTGGAGCGCGATGGCGCCATCACTATCGAACACAGCACATGCGAAGCGGGGGCTAGCGCACGATGAAGATTGCCATGGTGGGCTCGGGCTATGTGGGCCTCGTTTCGGGCGCCTGTTTCGCCGACTTCGGACACGAGGTCGTGTGCATCGACAAGGACGCCTCGAAGATCGAGCGGCTCGATAACGGCGCGATGCCGATCTACGAGCCGGGCCTCGACGAACTGGTCGCCGCCAATGTGAAGGCGGGGCGCCTGTCGTTCACCACCGACCTTGCCGCCGGCATCCGCGACGCCGCTGCGGTGTTCATCGCGGTCGGCACCCCGAGCCGCCGCGGCGACGGCCACGCCGACCTGTCCTTCGTCTATGCGGTCGCGCGCGAAGTGGGCGAGAGCCTCGCGAACGATGCGGTGGTCGTCACCAAGTCGACCGTCCCGGTCGGCACCGGCGACGAAGTCGAGCGCATCCTGTCCGAAACCGGCTGCAAACACCGCGTGTCGGTGGTCTCCAACCCCGAATTCCTGCGCGAAGGCGCGGCGATTGGCGACTTCAAGCGGCCCGACCGCATCGTGCTCGGCGTCGAGGACGACTTCGGCCGCGACGTCATGCGCGAGATCTACCGTCCGCTGTTCCTCAACGAATCGCCGATGCTGTTCGTCAGCCGGCGCTCGAGCGAGCTCATCAAGTACGCCGCCAACGCATTCCTCGCGACCAAGATCACCTTCATCAACGAGATGGCCGACCTGTGCGAGAAGGTCGGCGCCAACGTGCAGGATGTCAGCCGCGGGATCGGCATGGACAACCGCATCGGGGCCAAGTTCTTGCACGCCGGCCCCGGATATGGCGGCAGCTGCTTCCCCAAGGATACGCTGGCGCTGCTCAAGACTGCCGAGGATTACGACAGCCCGGTCCGGATCGTTGAGGCGGTGGTCAAGGTCAACGACAGCCGCAAGCGGGCGATGGGGCGCAAGGTGCTCGAAGCGCTCGGCGGCATGGACGCGGCGCGCGGCAAGAAAGTCGCGCTGCTGGGCCTCACCTTCAAGCCCAACACCGACGACATGCGCGACAGCCCGGCGATCGCCGTCGCGCAGGCGCTGACCGACGCGGGCGTGACCGTCGCGGCCTTCGACCCCGAGGGCATGGAGCAGGCGCGCCCGCTGATGCCCGAGGTCGAGATGTGCGCCGACCCCTACGCCGCGATCGAGGGCGCGGACGCGGTCGCCATCGTCACCGAGTGGGACGCCTTCCGCGCGCTCGACTTCGCGCGCATCAAGCGCCTCGCCAAGGCGCCGGTGCTGGTCGACTTGCGCAACATCTACCTGCCAGAAGACGTGCGCGCCGCGGGCTTCGCCTACTCAAGCATCGGCCGCGACTAGGTCATTCGCCGCGCTGCGTCGGATAGGCCGGCGCGGTCTCGCGATCGATCGGCGGCTTGGCTTGCAGGTCCGCCATCACCTGCGCGATTGCCGTCTCGAGCTGCGTGTCGCGCCCCTGGTCGAGCGCCATCTGGTCGAGTTCGACCGGGATGTCCGGCACTGTGCCGACGTTTTCGATGATCCACTTCCCGTCGGGACCGAAGGCGCGGAAGTACGGCACCGAAACGCTGCCGCCGTCGACCAGCTGCGGGTTGGCGCTGATCCCGATGAGCCCGCCCCAGGTGCGCGTGCCCATCAGGCGGCCGAGGCCCTGCTGCTGGAACGCCCACGGCATGAAATCGCCGCCCGAGCCGGCATCCTGGTCGATCAGCATGACCTTCGGCCCGTAGATCGCCCCGCCGGGGGTATCGAAAACCAACCCTTCGCGGTCCTTCCACCCCGACAGCCGCTGGCGGCCGAGCACTTCGATCACATAGTTCGCCGCCTGCCCGCCGCCGTTGCTGCGATCGTCGAGAATCAGCGCCGGTCGATCCGACTGGGCGAAGAACATGCGGTTGAAGAACGTGAAGCCCTCGCCCGCAGTGTTGGGCATGTAGACGTAGGCGACCTTGCCGCCGCTTGCCAGGTCGACCTTGCGGCGGTTGTCCTCGATCCAGCCCCACAAACGCAGGTCGTTCTCACTGTCGACCGGCTCGACCACGACATCGCGCTTGCCGGTGCCGGCGGCGTCGCTCGCGAGCGTGAGCTGAACCTGCCCGCCTGCAGCGCCCGAGAGCAGCTCGAAGATGTTGTCGCGCGCGGTGAGCGGGCGGCCGCCGACGGCAAGGATGTAGTCGCCCTCACGCGCCGCGACACCGGGCGCTGCGAGCGGCGCCTTGAGCTGCGGGTTCCAGTACCCGCCGTCGTAGATGCGCGCGATGCGGTAGCGGCCGTTTGTGAGCGTGAAATCCGCGCCGAGCAGGCCCGGGCGCGCCGACTTGTTGCTGTAGATGTCGCCGCCGCCCGCGCGGTTGTGGCCCACGCCCAGCTCGGCGATCATCTCGACGATCAGCGTGTTGAGGTCCTCGCGCCGGCCGACCGACGGGACCAGCGGCGCGTACTTGGCACGGACCGCGTTCCAGTCGACCCCGTGCATATTGGGGTCGTAGAAATAGTCGCGCTCCATCCGCCACGCGTCGTTGAAGATCTGCGCCCACTCGACACCCGGGTCGATCATCATGCGCAGGCCGGACAGATCGACCGGCTTGATGTCGAGCTTCTTGCCGACCTCCGCCACGGCCAGCTTCGCGCCGGGTTGTCGGATCAGCAGATTGTCGCCCGCCGCGTCCATCTCGATGCCGAGCACGCCGCGGGTGAGGGTCTCCGATTCGCGCTCCTTGAAGTCGAACCGCATCAGCTCCGCATCGGCCTGCTGCGCGTCGAAGTCGTCGTCCGACGTGCCTCCTGGTTGCACCGAGCGGACATAGTACAGCGCCCCGTCCTTGTCGGTGGCGAGCGAGGTGTAGAACGCCTCGCCCACCGGCAGCGCGACCACGCGATGGATCAGGTCGGTGGGATCGACCGCGACCGGCTTGTCGGCCGCGGCGGAGCCCTTCTTCTTGCCGGAGGGTTTTGCGTCATCATCCGCGGCGTCATCCGCGGGCTTGGTTCCTTCGTCGGCCAGCACCGGGGCGATCGGCGACTTGCCGTCGCGTTCGAGCACGGCGGCGTAGATGCCCGAGCGATAGGGCTGCTCCTGCGTCGTCATGTCCAGTCCGACCTGCGACGGGCCCGAGTTGGTCGAGGCGGTGAAGAACAGCAGCTTGCCGTCGCGGCTGAACACCGGGGAAGACACATCGGCGAACTCGCCGCTGACTGGAAGAGTACGGCCAGTGGCGAACTGGTAGAGATAGAGCCCGGCGTTGAAGTTGCGTCCTTCGTTGGTGAAGGCGAGCCAGTTCCCGTCCGGCGAAACGGCCGCCTCGAACTGGGTGCCGTAGCCCATCTGGCGGCGCTGCGCCGTTGCGACCAGGGTCGAGCGGCCGCTGGCGACATCCAGCGTGCGCAGCTCCAGCTTGTCGGTCGCGTAGACGACCGTCCCGCCTTTGCCGCCCCAGCCGATCAGCTGATTGAACGCGCCGTCGAGCGGCAGGCGGCGTCCGCTACCGGTGCCGCCCTGGTCCTCGATCACCAGTTGCTGGCGCGCGCCGTCATCCTCGATGTAAGCAAGCTGGGTGCCCTTGGGCGACCAGATGCCGCTGTAGTTGCGTTGGGCCTGGCTCGACGAGATGTTGCGCACCGCGCCTTGATCGGTCGGGACGGTGAACACCTCGCCCCGGGCGGTGACCGCGACCCGCGCCCCGCTGGGCGAGATGTGCGCTTCCTCCATCGTCTTGGCGACGTCTTCCCAGTGCGGTTGCCGCTCGGGCAGGTCGGCGTTGAGCGTCATCGCCAGCGGAGTGGCCGCGCCGCCGTTCGCGTCGATCGATTTCAGGCGCCCGCCGGCTTCATAGACGATCCGGCCGCCCTGCGCCGCGGCGCTGCGGATGTCCCACTCGCTCTCGTCGGTGAGCCTGGTGATCTCCTTACTGGCGGGATCGTAGCGATAGAGGTTGTAGGTCCCGCCCTCACGATCGGACAGAAAGTAGAGCTGGCCGCCCATCCACATCGGATTGCGATTGGTGGTCCGCGCGTCGCCGACCGTGTCGACGGTCTTGCCCGCGAAGTCGATGATCTGGATCGGCGGCGTGCTACCGCCGCGATAGCCGCGCCAGCCCGAGGTTCCACCGTCGAGGCCGTTGTAGCCCGAGGCGAAGGGCACCGCGGCGAAGCGCGCGCCGTCCTCGCTCCACGCGCCGTCGAACACGCGCGCTTCCGACACCTTGGTCGGCAGCCCGCCGTCGAGGCTGACGGTGTAGAGCTGGCTCGACCGTCCCGACCGGCGTTCGCGCGGCGAGACGAACGACACCGACTTGCCGTCGCGCGACCAGCCGACCACGCGATCGGCGCCCGGATGCCAGGTTAGTCGCTTCGGCTGCCCCCCGGTGACCGGGATCACGAACACGTCGTAGTTGCCGTCGAGGTTCGCCGAGTAGGCGATCATGCTGCCGTCGGGCGAAAAGCGCGGACGCATTTCGTCGGCGGGGCTGGAGGTCAGGCGCCGCGGGTTGCTGCCGTCGCGCTCCGCGAGCCAGATGTCGCCGGCGTAGGTGAAGGCCATCTGCGTCGCCGACAGCGCCGGGTCGCCCACCATCAGCGTTTCGGCCTGCGCGGTCCCCGGAACCATCGCCGCGGCAAGCACCCCGGCCGACGCGGAAGCAAGAAAACGGCGCATCAGTATTGTCCCCCCACTATATGCGCGGGGTTATGCGTTCGCCGGCCGGCCGGTGTCGAGGGCGTTTCGACACCGGCCGGGCGCGCAATTTACTTGGCGGCGAGTTCCTTCACCAGCGCGGGCGCCGGATAGATCTTCTCGAGCGCTTCCTGCACCGCGTCGGTCGAGACCACCACGGTGCGGTTGAGCGTGCCGTCGTAGCCGTAGTTGCCGCCTAGCGAGTTGATGTTGCCGTCGAACGCGGCGCCGATCACCGTGCCCGCGCGGTCGATCACCGGCGAGCCCGAGTTGCCGCCGATGATGTCGTTGGTGGTGACGAAATCGTAAGTGGTCGACGGGGTGATCTTGCCCTTGGCGGCGATGAAGCCGGGCGCCGCGTCGTAAGGCGCGTTGCCGGTGGCGCGGTCGAAGGTGTCGCCCATGGTGGTCTGGAACGGCACCGGGTTGCCGCGCTCGGTCCACCCGGCGACCTTGCCGTAGCTGATGCGCAGCGTGAAGGTCGCGTCGGGATAGAGCGAGTCGCCATAGGCCGCGAAGCGCGCATCGGCGAGCTGGCCGCCGGCGAGCGTCAGCGGACCGGTGTAGGCCGCATCGACCTGGCGCTTGAGTTCGCGCTGGCGGTCGGCAAGGCGCAGCGCGTAGACGATCATCGGATCGTCGGAGGCCTTGATCGCCTTCATCCCGCCGTCCCACAGCGCCTTGCGCACCGCCGGATCGGCGAGCTTCGAACCGCTCACCAGCGACTCCGCCAGGCCTTCGGGGCTGGCCTTGCCAAGCAGCAGCTTGGTGTCCGGATCGTCGGCACCCAGATACTCGCGCGCCTTCGACAGGCTCCATTCGAGATTGAGTTGGTCGAGCCAGGGATAGACCGGCTTCTCGTCGAGGATGTTCTTCTCGAGCAGCGGGAGCGCGCTGTCGGTGTAACCAGGCAGGCGCTCGCCGTTGGGCTTGGTCCGCTCCTGCGCCGCGAACACGAGGCTTTGCGCGTAGCTGTAGAGCTCGCTGTTGGGTTGGGTGAAGCGCAGCGGCAGGTACAGCGAGCGATACGCGGTGACCGCCGAGTCCACCGTGGTCCAAGGATCGTTACCGTTCGCACCCTTGGCGCGCAGGTCGGTCTCCGCCGCCGCCAGCTTGCCGGTGAACGCCGGATCGTTGAGCGCCTTCACGCGGCCGATGTAGACCTTGAGGCTGTTCTCGATGCCGTTAAGCTCGTCGAGCCCCTCGCGTGCATGCTCGGGGCTTTCCTCCATCGCACGGATCAGGCGGCCCCGCAGCTCGGAATAGGTGGTGACGGTAATCGGCAGGCGCACCTCGCGCTCGAAGGCGAGCTGGCTGCCGGTGTAGAGGCGGCTGGTCGAGCCGGGGTTACCGACCACGAACGTCGCCTCGCCTTCCTTGGGCGCGCGGGCGTTCCACTTGAGGTGGTTCGGCGTCGCGACGGGCTTGCCGTTCTCGTAGGCGCGCAGGAAGCTCGCATCGAGCGAGTAGCGCGGGAAGTTGAAGTTATCGGGATCGCCGCCGAACGTGGCCGCGCGATCCTCGGGCGCCCACACCAAACGGACGTCCGAGTACTTGTGGTAGGTGTAGAGCTTGTACTGACCGCCGCCGAACAGGGTGACGACCTGGCAGCGGGTGGTCGCGGTGTCGGTGCAGCCGGCTTTCTCCAGCTCGGCGATCTTGGCGTCGCGCGCCTTGGTCAGCGCCTCGCCGGTGAGAGTGCCGAACACGCCCTTCACCTGCGGAGTAACATCGGTGATCTTGGTCACCACCTCAGCCTGCTGGCCGGGGCACTTCAGTTCGAGGTCGCGGCGGTCGGCGACGTAGCCGTTGTTGAGATAGTCCTTCGCGCCGTCCGAGTTGTCGAACAGGCAGCTCGCCACGCAGTGGTGGTTGGTGAGGATCAGGCCCTGGCCCGAGACGAAGCTCGCCGAGCAACCGCCGGTCAGGCGCACCGCCGCGTTCTGCACGCGGTCGAGCCAGGCCTGGTCGGGCGCCCAACCATAGTCGGCGCGCATCTTGGCGGCCGGGAAGTTGTCGAAGGTCCACATGCCTTCATCGGCACTGGCGGGCGCGGCGGCGGCGAAAGCCAGCGCGGCGGCGGACAGGAACAGGCCGGAACGGATCATCTTGTATTGCTCCCCAAAAGACTCGTGGGGCCGCTCTGTCGCCACGCTTCGGAAATCGCAACGAAAGATAGTGCCAGGAGGCCTGTAAGCCGGGTTCTGTCCCGAGCGCGGTATCCCCGAAAGGACCGGCCGCTCGGGGGCAGCCATTCATCTAGGCCGGCGATCGCTCACCGGCTCGAGCAGCCAACCCGGGCCTCTCGGGACGAAACGTCCCTGCCTTGTTACAGGCGCGAGGCCCCTATTTGGCCTTGCTCCAGGTGGGGTTTGCCGTGCGAGCGCTGTTGCCAGCACCCCGGTGCGCTCTTGCCGCACCCTTTCACCCTTACCATCCGAAGACGGCGGTCTGCTCTCTGTGGCACTTTCCCTGTGGTCGCCCACGGCGGGCGTTACCCGCCACCCTT
The DNA here is from genome assembly GCA_023386135.1 of Pseudomonadota bacterium. Classification (GTDB taxonomy): domain Bacteria; phylum Pseudomonadota; class Alphaproteobacteria; order Sphingomonadales; family Sphingomonadaceae; genus Tsuneonella. The sequence goes on from JAEWKG010000131.1 coordinate 9,015, forward strand.
GTTTCGTGGAGCCCGGACTTTCCTCGGCAAATGCCGCGGCTGCCCAGCCTCCTGGCGCGGGCTATCTAGCGCGGCCCTGGTCGCGATCCAAGAGCAGCTGGAACAGGATCGCCCGAACCTGCCCGTCGACCTGTCCGTCGATCTTCTCCGGCCGCCAGCGCCGCTGGAACGCCTCCACCGCCTTGTGCCCGTCGGTCACGTCGTAGCCGAAGCGCTCGAGCGCGAGGTAGAACGAGGCGTCGTTGTCGAACGGATCGCCCTGTTCGAGCTTGATCGGCCGTTCGAGACAGAGCTTGTATTCCGCCAGCCGGTCCCACGGAAACAGCTCGCCCGGATCTATCTTGCGCGCCGGCGCCACGTCGGAGTGGCCGACGACGTTGGCCCGCGGCGCATCATATTGCTTCACGATCCGCGCGAGCAGCGGCACCAGCGCCTCGAACTGCGCGTCGCTGAATTCACGATAGCCTAGTGCATGGCCGGGATGGTCGAGTTCGATGCCGATGCTGGCCGAGTTCACATCCGGATGGCCGCGCCAGAAGCTGAGGCCTGCGTGCCAGGCGCGCTTGTCCTCATCCACCAGGCGGATCACCTCGCCCGCCTCGCTGATGAGGTAGTGCGCGCTGACCTTGGCCTCCGGATCGGTCAGCCGCGCGAGCGCGTCTTCGGCGCTGGCCATCTCGGTGTAGTGCAGCACGACCATGGAGATCGGCAGCTTGCGCTCGTCCCAGTTGGGCGACGGGACGGTGCGATGGACGAGTTCGTCCAAGGTCAGCCTTCCGGCAGCACCGCGCCGAGGACCAGCGCTTCGTCGGACAGCATGAACTGCAAGCCTCCGCCCGCCTGTGCCGCGAGCATCGACAGCATGTGCGCGGCGGCGGTTCGGCTGGTCAGCTCGCCCGCCTCGAGCTTGCCCTCAAGCGCGCGGCCGATGACCTGGTCGAACGCGATCCGCGGGCCCGCCGCCCGCACCACAATCTCGCTCGCCCCATCTCGGCTTTCCGCGCCGACATCGAGCGTCCCGCCGCGCACCAGCGCATCGAGGCCGATCTGCGCGAAGTTGAGCAGCACCTTGACCGCGCCCTTGGGCAGGCGGTCGGCGGAGAGCGCCCAGTTGAGCTCGACCCGCTTGGCGTCGCCCACCAGCGCCTCGGTAACCGCCTTCGCTTCATCGACCGGCACGCTCTCGCCGAAGCCGCCCGCGGCGCCGAATGCGAGGCGGAAGAACTTGAGCTTGTCGGTGCTAATCCTGGCGCTCTGGTCGAGCAGGTCGAAGCAGCGCTGCCGCATCTCGGGGTCGCGCTCATCGGCCAGCAATTCCAGCCCGTTGGTCAGCGCGCCGACCGGCGACAGCAGGTCGTGGCACAGGCGCGAGCAAAGCAGGCTGGCAAGGTCGAGCGGATCGGTATCGGTCATCGAGTGGGGAGGTTTCCTGTTGGACTTGTCACACTTGTCACGGTGTTCTGGATGCAAAAACGTTCGTCCCGCACGCTCCATCGGAAGGGGAAGCGGAGGAGTTTGCAAAACAACGCACCGCAGCGCCCTACCCGCCGCGCGGCGCGTAGGAAAGTGGCACGAAGCCATCGCGCGTGTCGCGCCACCAGCCGACCGACCCTTCGCCGACGATCGCCCACACCCTGCCGTCGCCCGTGCCGCTGGCGCGATCGGTTGCGGACGGTTCGGGCGGCCCGGAGGGGTGCGAATGGTAATAGCCGACGAGGTCCGGGCCGCCGCACCGCGCGGCACGATGGGCGTCGATCAACGCCTGCGGATCGATCTCGAAATGGCGGGCAGGCTCGGGATGCACGTTGATACACGAGCGGACCTCGCTGATCTCGCCGTGCTTCCCGAGGAGGATGCCACAGGCTTCGAACGGATGCGCCGCCCGCGCCTCGGCGAGAAGGCGCTTGACCAGCGCGCTTGAGAGTTGCGGCATCATTCCCCATCTTCCTAGCATGGGGGACGGCGAAATCATCAGTGGCACGCTGGCCGCGCCCGGCCGGCTCGACAAGGCCCTGGCCGAAGCGAGCGGCTTGTCGCGAGAGCGGGTCAAGACGTTGATCGCCGAGGGCGCGGTGACTGTTGCCAGTCGCCTGATCGGCAACGCATCAGCCAAGATCGCCGGCGGCGAGGCGTTCGCTATCGCCCTACCGCCGCCAGCACCGCTCGATACGGTCGCGCAGGACATTCCACTCGACGTGGTGTTCGAGGACGAGCATCTGATCGTCGTCAACAAGCCCGCCGGGCTGGTCGTGCACCCGGCGGCGGGCAACCTCGACGGCACGCTGGTCAACGCGCTGCTGCACCATTGCGCGGGCAGGCTGTCGGGGATCAACGGCACGCTTCGCCCCGGCATCGTGCACCGCATCGACAAGGACACCTCGGGGCTGCTGGTGGTCGCCAAGAGCGACGCCGCGCATGAGGGGCTGGCGAAGCAGTTCGCCGACCATTCGATCGAGCGGTCATATCTTGCCGTTTGCGCGGGTCACCCGCGACCGGCCGATGGCACCATTACCGCCCGCCTCGGCCGCTCCGACGCCAATCGCAAGAAGATGGCGGTGCTGCCCGAGACCGCCAGCCGCGGCAAGCACGCGGTGACGCATTATCGCACCCTGAAGCCGCTCAGGGATTGCGCGCTGATCGAGTGCAAGCTGGAGACCGGGCGCACCCACCAGGTGCGGGTTCACCTTGCGTCAATCGGCGATCCGCTAGTGGGAGATCCTGTCTATGGACGCGATCCCAAGACGCTGCGGCCGCTTCTCAAGGAGCTCGGCTTTGCCCGCCAGGCGCTTCACGCCGCCAGCCTCGGTTTCGTCCATCCCGTCACCGGTGAACGCCTCGCCTTTCATGCGGAACTGCCCGCCGACATGGCGGAACTTATCGACGAAGCCGCACATTGAAATCGATGAAAAGCACTGCAAAGCGCAGGCCGAACCCACTATATATGCACGAGCGTGCTCCATCCGACGGATGCCCAGCAGGGGTCCGGACAACGAGGGCGACGCAAGAAAGGTCAGGGTTTAAGTGAGCAATACCAAGTCTGTATCGGTCCCCGCGTTGAACGGCGAACAAAGCCTCAACCGCTATCTGGCCGAGATCAAGAAATTCCCGATTCTGACGCCCGAGCAGGAGTACATGCTTGCCAAGCGTTATGCCGAGCATGAGGACTCGGAAGCCGCCGCGCAGCTGGTCACCAGCCACCTGCGCCTCGTGGCCAAAATCGCCATGGGCTATCGCGGCTACGGCCTGCCGGTTTCGGACCTCATCTCCGAAGGCAACGTCGGCCTGATGCAGGGCGTCAAGAAGTTCGAGCCCGATCGCGGCTTCCGCCTCGCGACTTACGCCATGTGGTGGATCAAGGCCTCGATCCAGGAATTCATCCTCCGCTCGTGGTCGCTCGTGAAGATGGGCACCACCGCGGCGCAGAAGAAGCTGTTCTTCAATCTGCGGCGGATGAAGAAGGAGCTCGAAGCGTTCGAGGACGCCGACCTCCATCCCGACGACGTGGCCAAGATCGCGACCACCCTCGGAGTGCCCGAGCAGGAAGTCGTCAACATGAACCGGCGCATGATGATGGGCGGCGACGGCTCGCTAAACGTGGCCATGCGCGGCGGCGAGGAAGGCGCCGGCGAGTGGCAGGACTGGCTGAAGGACGACCGTCCTTTGCAGGACGAGACCACCGCCGAACTGCAGGAAGCCACGCTGCGGCACGACATGCTGGTCGAAGCGATGGACAGCCTCAACGACCGCGAGAAGCATATCCTCACCGAACGGCGCCTGACCGACGACCCGCAGACGCTCGAGGAACTCAGCCAAGTCTACGACGTCAGCCGCGAGCGCATCCGCCAGATCGAGGTGCGTGCGTTCGAGAAGCTGCAGAAGGCGATGCAGCGCATCGCCGGCGAGCGGCTTCTGCCGGCGCCGATGGCGGGCTAAAGGTTTGAATCGATAGCCGGCAGGGTGTAGATTGAGGTTCTCGGCCAAAGGAGGACCTCATGGACCTACGCCCTGCCGTTATCGCAGTGACGCTTGCTGCCGCTTTCGTCGCGGCTCCCACGCACTCCGCCGCTCCGCCTGAGCAACGCGTGAGTGTGACGATGTCCACTTTCAGGTTCAAGCCGGACGAGATCAAGCTCGTCCACGACCAACCCTACGCGCTCGAATTGACCAACTCCTCGAACGAGAGCCATAACTTCGTCGCGACGGGGTTCTTCGCTTCGGCCCGCATGACCCCGGAAGAACGCCATCGGCTCGCAGGCGACCGGATCGAACTGAAGCCGGGCGAGAGCTTCACCATTCACCTGGTGGCGCCGCCGAAGGGTCGTTACGATTTCCGCTGCTCGCACCGGAGCCACGTACCGATGGGCATGTCGGGCATGATCAAGGTGATCTGATAGCTACGGGGGCATTGGGGGTAACAGGAGATTACCATGACTCTGCGTCCTGCCACTTTCGCTTGTGCCACCGCTCTCGCGCTCGGCGCTGCTCCCTTGAGTCCGGCCGAGCGGGCGCAGCCAATCGCCGTCGCGCTGTCGAATTTCGACTTCACCCCGTCGACCATCCCGATGGTGCACGGCAGGGCCTACGCGCTGACGCTGACGAATACAGCGGGCGGCGGCCATAACTTCGCGGCCCCGGCCTTCTTCGCCGCCGCGAAGGTCGAACCCGCCGACCGTGCGCGGATTGCCGGCGGGACGGTCGAGGTGGCCGGCGGCCAGAGCGTAACCATCCACCTGAGCGCGCCCGCCGCGGGACGCTACAAGGTGCGCTGCACGCATACCTTCCACACCATGTTCGGCATGAAGGGCGCGATCGTCGTTTCGTGACGGGCCGGGTCAAGCGCGCGGCGCGGCCGCGCCCCTGCGCCACTGGATCGCGATTTCGGCGAGCAAGATCGGGGCGACCCAGGTGAACCAGATCATGTCCGTCTCCCCGCCCTGCATCGCCGAGGGCATCGCGCGGGTGTAGAAGCGGCAGAACACGAACGTCCACGCCAGCACATAGCTGCGGATCATCCACTCGCGGTGCTGGTCGATCCGCCGGTTGCGGATGGCCCGCCACGCCATCGCCGTGAACGCCAGCCACGCGGCGGCAAGGCTGGCGGTGGAAAGGCCCGGCGTATGGGCGGTATCGAACGAACGCGCGAAAGCGATGATCGCCGCGATGCTTCCACCGGCGATGTAGCTGTACCCGACCGTCTTGTGCCATCGGAACGCCTGCCGCGTCAGCCCGATGCGCAGGCCGATCGCGCCCGCCACGAGCATGACAGTACCGCCGGCGATATGCAGCACCGTCAGCATGATGTGCCCAGCGTGCCGCTCGATCCGCCCCGGCAGAAGCGCCGGGAAGGCGACGATGGCGATGAACGCGAGCGACGAGAGCAGCGCGGTGACGACTATCGCGTCCACCCGCCAATGGCGTCGATCCGAACGCTTGGGAGGCGCGGCAGCAGTCGCCATCGGGTTATTCCGCCGTCGTCGGGTCGATCATGGTGCGCACCTCCGACACGCTGTTCGCGGGAAAGCCCGCGGTCTGGGCGTGCTGGCGGATCATGTCGGCATTGGGCGCGCGGTAGATGCAGTAGATCTTGTCGTCGGTGACGTAACTGTGGACCCACTGGATGTCGGGGCCCATGTCCCGCAGCACGCTGCACGACTGCTGCGAAGCGCCCTGTAGCTCCCCTCCCGACAGCGAGCCCGCGCCGGGCATGTCCCGTTCGATCACGAATTGAGGCATGGCATTTCTCTCCATGCGACCCGGCCGCGATTGTGCGCCGCTTGCGGGCGGGAGTCGATAGCCCTAGCAGCGAACGCGATGCTCCGGGTCGCGAAGTTCCTTGCCAAGCTAGCTGTCGGCTTCCTCGCGTTGAGCCTGCTGCTGGTGGTGATCTTTGCCTTCGTCCCGGTCCCCGTCACCGCGACGATGCTGATGGACCGCAACGGCATCACCAAGGACTGGGAGCCGCTGGCCAACATCGACCGCAACCTCGTCGCCGCCGCGATCGCGGGGGAAGACGGCAAGTTCTGCGAGCACCATGGCTTCGATCAGGAGGCGATCGAGAAGGCCATTCAACGCAACATGAAGGGCGGCCGCATCCGCGGGGGCAGCACGATCAGCCAGCAGACCGCCAAGAACGTGTTCCTGTGGCAGGGCGGCGGTTATTTCCGCAAGGGGCTGGAGGCGTGGTTCACGTTCCTGATCGAGAACGTGTGGGGCAAGCGGCGGATCATGGAGGTGTACCTCAACGTCGCCGAGACCGGGATCGGGACCTACGGCGCGGAGGCCGGGGCGCAGCGGTATTATCGCCACTCCGCCGATCGCTTGACGCGGACCGAGGCGGCGCGGATCGCCGCGGTGCTGCCGCTGCCCAAGGAGCGCGCGGTGGTGGGCGCCACCGGCTTCACCCGCCGCCACGGCAACGCCATCGCCGCCCGCATCGGCGTCGTGCGGCGTGACGGGCTCGATTCCTGCATCTACGAGTAAGGCGATGGGCGCAGGTCACTCCCACGATCATTCGCACGGCCACGCGCCCGCCAGTTACGGCGCGGCGTTCGCAATCGGCGTAACGCTCAATCTCGCCTTCGTGGCGGTCGAGGCGACCTACGGCTTCCTGTCGGGCTCGATGGCGCTGGTCGCGGATGCCGGCCACAACCTATCCGACGTGCTGAGCCTCGCCCTGGCGTGGGGCGCCAGCGTGCTGGCCAAGCGCGCTCCGAGCGGGCGGTTCACCTACGGCTACAAGAGCTCGACCATCCTCGCCGCGCTCGCCAACGCCGGGCTGCTCTTAGTGGCGATCGCGGGCATCGCCTACGAAACGGTCGGCCGCATGGCCGCCCCGCCCGCGGTCGAAGGGCGGACTATGATGGTGATCGCCGGCATCGGCATCCTCATCAACGGCGCCACCGCCGCGCTGTTCGTGCGCGGCCGCGCGCATGACATCAACATTCGCGGCGCCTTCCTCCACATGGCGGCCGACGCGCTCGTCAGCCTCGGCGTGGTGGTGGCGGGCGGCGCCATCCTGCTCACCGGCGCGCGCTGGATCGATCCGGTCACCAGCCTCGTCATCGTGCTGGTGATCGCCTGGGGTACCTGGGGGCTGCTCAAGGACAGCGTGAAGCTCGGCCTCAACGCGGTGCCCGAGCATATCGACGAAGCCGCGGTGCGCGCGCACCTCGCCGCCCTTCCCGGCGTGACCGCGGTGCACGATCTCCACATCTGGCCGATGAGCACCACCGAGGCGGCGCTGACCGCGCATCTGGTCATGCCCTCAGGC
>JAEWKG010000175.1 GCA_023386135.1 Pseudomonadota bacterium
CCCTCGCCCTCCGGCCCGTGCGCGTGCGCGTCGATCAGGCCCGGCATGATGGTCTTGCCCGCGGCATCGAACACCCTGGCGCCGGCGGGGATTGCGACGCTGGCGCGCGGGCCGACCGCGGCGATGCGGTCGCCGTCGATCACTACCACCCCGTCGTCGATCGCGCCGACGCCGTCGCCGGTCATGGTCAGCAGCCGAGCGCCGACCAGCGCGACCACGCCGCGGTGCTTGTCCGCCGCGACCGTGCGCTCGAGCGAGATGCCGCCGGTGGCCGGCACGAACTTGGGCGCGTCCTTGTCTTGCGGCGCGTCGGCGAAGAACGCCGAGCGGGCTGCGGTGTACACCTTCGGGCCGAAGCTCCAGTGCAGCTGCGCGCCGCCGTTCGACCAGTTGATGTAGTCAGCGCCGCCCGCCGAAACCTTGGTGATCGGCAGCGCGCCGCCCTTCTCGTCGACGCCGACCGCCTGCCCGCCGGGCATCAGCGGCATCGCGAACACTTCGTAGTTCTGGCGGAAGGCGACCGTCTGCCCGTCGGGCGAAATGCGGAAGTCGTTCGCGAGCTCGCCCTCGGCATGCACCCGGCGCGCTTCGCCGTTGAGGTCGGTCGAGATGAGCTGCTGCTTGCCATCGGCGCTGGCGACCATGAACAGCCGGTCATCGTGGGCGCCGAATTGCGGCGAGGCGGTGCCGCGCACCACCAGCCGTGGCGTGCCGCCGGCCGCCGGGACGCTGTAGACGCCCGGGTTCTCCGACCAGTCGGGCGAAGTCATGAACCCGCCGCCGCGCTTTTCGAACACGATCGTGCGGCCATCGGGTGAGAACGCCGGGTTGGCATAGTGCCCCGGCTGGGTGGTCAGCGCCTTGCCCGCGCCGCCGCCCGCGCCGACGGTCATGATCCTGCCCAAGCCCTGGTCGGTCCACGAGACGTACGCGATGCGCGATCCGTCGCGCGACCATGCGGGATAGAGCTCCAGCGCGTCGCCGCCGTTCGCCACCAGCCGCTTCGGCGTGCCGCCGGCGGTCGGGCGCAGCCACAGGTGGCCGAGCGATTCGTACACCACCTGCCGTCCGTCGGGAGAGACCGAGGCGAAGCGGACCATCTTGGTCTGGAAGCTGTCCTCGCCCACTGGAATGCGCGGATGCGGCGCGTCGGCGATCGCGCGGGTGTCGTCGATGCGGAACGGGATCACGCTCGCCTCGCCGCCGTCCGCGCTTACGCGGCGGATCTTGCCGCCCGCCCAAAACACGATCGACTTGGCGTCAGGCGTCCAGTCCATGTTGGGATAGACCCCGGTGACCGCCCATGTCTCCTGCACGTCGCGGTCGAGGTCGTGGTAGATCTCGCGCTCCACCCCGCTGGCGATATCCTTGACCCACAGGCTGGTCTGCCCGCTGTCGCGGCGGACGAAGGCGATCCGCTTGCCGTCGGGGGACGGGGTCGGGCGAACCGAGCCACCGAGACCGGCGACCGCGGTCGTGGTCTCGCCGGTGGCGATCTCGTAGCGCTCGATATCGAACACCTCGCCGTTCGAATCCTGCGCGTATTCGAAGATCGGGCCGGGGGTGACGTTCTTGGTGAAGTAGATCGACTTGCCGTCGGGCGCGAATATCGGCTCGCCCAGTTCCTTCTGGTAGACGTCGTCGGGCTTGGCGACGAGCTTGACGCCGCCCCCGCCCGAGACATGGTACAGCCACACTTCGCCCGTGCCGAGCGAGCGGCCGGTGGTGAAGTGCTTCTTGGCGACGATGTACTGCCCGTCGGGGCTCCAGCTCGGCTGGTTTAGGAGGCGGAAGTCTTCCTTGGTCAGCGCCACCTTGCCGCTGCCGTCGGCGTTCATGATCCAGATGTTGTCGCCGCCACCGCGGTCGGTGACGAAGGCGATGCGGCGGCCGTCGGGCGAGAAGCGCGGCTGCACTTCCCATGCCAGCCCCTCGGCGATGCGGGTTGGTGTGCCGCCGCTGATCGGCATGGTGTAGATGTCGCCCAAGAGCGAGAAGGCGATCGTCCGCCCGTCGGGCGAGACGTCGAGGTCCATCCAGGTGCCCTCGTCGGTGCGGATCGGCACCTGCTTCAATGTGGTGCCGCGCGGGGCGTTGACGTCCCACTTGTCGTCCGCCGCCTTGTCGTCCGAAGCCGCGGTGGCGGTCGCCGCCTGGCCGCTGTCGGGGAGCGGCAGCTTGCTGATGTCGACCACGGGGTCGGTCGCCTCGTTCTCGGGCGCCTCGGTCGCCTCGACCGGCTTGTCCGAAGCCACCGGCGGGCCTACCTGCGCATGCGCGGCCTACATCGCGAGCACCGCGGCGAGAACCGACGCGACCGAGTATTTCATGGCTGTCCCCTGTCTTGTTTGGGCGCACGCTTAAGCGCCGCGTGGCCGCGCGTCACCCCGCCATTCGACGAACCGCATACGCGAGCGGGGAGGGAATCGTTGCACAACGCAACGGAACAATTTACGTTCGCGTCAACCCGGGAGAGTGATGATGAGCCTGACCGCTTGCGACCATGACGTGCTGATCGTCGGCGCCGGAATCTCCGGCATCGGCATGGCCGCGCACATCGAGATGATGTGCCCGCACCGCAGCTACGCCCTGCTCGAACGGCGCGCGAACCTCGGCGGCACGTGGGACCTGTTCCGCTATCCCGGCATCCGCTCGGAC
>JAEWKG010000219.1 GCA_023386135.1 Pseudomonadota bacterium
GGTGCGCGAGGGCCGCGCGCACCGGATCGACCTGCCGGGGCAAATGTTCAGCCGCGTGCACGTGGCCGACATCGCGCAAGCGTGCATGCTGGCGCTGGGCGCCGCACCGGGCGCGTACAACGTCGCCGACGACCTGCCGGCGAGCAATAACGCGGTGATCGAGCACGCCTGCCGGCTGCTCGGCATCGATCCGCCGCCGCTGGTGTCGCTGGATGACGCCGGTCTCTCGTCGCAAGCGCGCGCGTTCTATGCCGAGAACCGCCGCGTCGCGAACCTGAAGGCCAAACGAGTGCTCGGCTGGCGGCCGCGCTATCCAAGCTATCGCGAGGGGCTGGCGAGCCTGCTTTAAACCTGCCTCGCCCTCAGCGCGATGATCATGCCCGCGGTGCCGAGGGTCGCTCCGGCCACTGCCAGCAACGACCACTCGTACCCCTCGACGAAGGTCGAGATGAACATCGCGATCACGATCACCAGCACCCCGTTGTAGGCCGCGCGGCCCGGACCGATCGCGCGCACAATGCTCCAGTAGAGCGGGAAGGTGACCACCGACCCGGCCAGCGCCAGCCACGCGGTGCCCGCCCAGAACTCCGGCGCGCCCGGCAGCACCGGCGGGCCCGCCAGCGCCCAGGCGAGCGCGGCGTCGATTAGCGTGCCGTAGAGCATCGAGAACGCCAGCAGCGTGATCATCGGCTGCGCGCGGCCGGTCTCGGTCGCCTGGCCGACGTTGGCGATCGAGGCCGACATGAGCCCGCCCAGCGCCAGCGCCACGCCCAGCAGCACATTGCCTCCGAGCCGGGCGACGTGCGCCTCGTGCACCAGAAGCAGCGCGATGCCGGCGATCGCCACCGCGCTCCCCAATAGGAACCGCCGCGTCACCGGCTGCCCCAGCCACCACCGCGCGAGCAGCGCGTTGGGCACCATCAGCATGCCGAACATCACCGCCACCACCCCGGAGGTCAGGTGCTGCTCCGCCCGGTAGACGAAGTTGAAGTTGCCGCAGAACTGGGTGAGCCCGAGCAGCAGTGCCAGCGCGTGCCCGCGCCCGCTCATGCCGAGCGGATTGCGCATCGCCAGCGCGACCACGAACATCGCCGGGGTGGCGAGGCCGAAGCGGTAGACGATCGACCAGCTCGGCGGGACGGCGTGGATCTGCCCGGTGATGACGTACCAGGTCGAACCCCAGATCAGCGCCACCAGCACGAACGGCAGCGCGATCTGCGGACGGAGCAGCGCGTGCGGTTTCGCTTCGCTCACAGTGCGGCGATGGCCCTGGCGAGCGCCTGTGCCGCCTCGGGCCTCGTGTTCCACGCGGTGACGAAGCGCGCGCCGTCGGCGCCCCAGTCATAGAACGCGAACCCCTGTGCGCGCAGAGCCTCGCGCTCGGCATCGGTGACGCGGACGAACAGTTCGTTGGCCTCGACCGGGTGCATCAGGCGGCCACCGCACACGGCGGCGATCTCCGCCGCGGCGGCGTTGGCGGCGCGGGCGTTCTCCAGCCACAGGTCGCCTTCGAGCATCGCGTGGAGCTGCGCGGCGAGATAGCGGCCCTTCGACTGCAGGTGCCCCGCGCGCTTGCGCCGCCAGCGGGCGAGCGTGGCTCGCTCGGGGTCGAAGAATACGATCGCCTCCGCGCTCATCGCCCCGTTCTTGATGCAACCGAAGCTCAGCGCGTCGCACGGGCCGGCGGCCTCGGCGGGCGAGCAGCCGAGGGAGGCGACGGCATTGGCGAAGCGCGCGCCGTCGACGTGGAAGCCGAGCCCGCGCTCCTGCGCCAGCGCACCGAGCGCGGTGAGCTCGGCGGGCTGGTACACCCGGCCGTACTCGCTCGCCTGGGTGACGCTGAGCGCATGCGGCTGGACCCAGTGCACGTCGGGGCGGATCGGATCGATCACCGCGCGCACGTCGTCCGGCGTCAGCTTGGCACCATCGCCATCGGCGAGCAGCAGCTTGGCGCCGTGGAGGAAGAACCCCGGCGCGCCGCCCTCGTCGGCCTCGATATGCGCCTCGCGGTGGCACACCACCCCGCCGTGCGGCGGGCACAGCGTGGCGAGGGCGAGGCAGTTGGCGGCGGTCCCGGTGGCGACCCACAGCGCGTGCGCCTCGCGCCCGAACAGCGCGGAGAAGCGTTCGTCGAGCGCCTTCGACAGCGCATCGTTGTCGTAGGGCGGTTGCGCGTCGTCGGCGGCGCGCAGCGCCTCCCACACGCGCGGGTGGACGGCGGCGGCGTTGTCGGACAGGAACTGGGCAATGCTCATCGCGGAACGGCCCTAACGGCGCCCGCGTTGAGCGCAAGCAGGAGACAGCGGCCATGGCCATCGAAGGGATCGAGATCACGCATCGGGGCAGCGACGCGCGCGGCGAGTACCGCGCCGCGGTGCCCGGCAGCGACGCGGTGGGCCGGCTGACGTGGTTCGCCCGCGGCGACGCGCGGATCGCCGATCACACGCTGGTCCCGCCGGAGATCGGTGGTCGCGGAGTCGCCGCCGCGCTGGTCGACGCTCTGATCGCCGACGCCAGGAGCGAAGGCTTCAAGATCGTGCCCGCGTGCAGCTACATCGCCGCGCAGTTCAAGCGCCACCCCGAGTGGAGCGAATTGCTGGCCGATACCGATCGCTGATTCGCACTCCCAATCAGGCCCTCAAGTAGCGGAGCGGTAGGGCTGGTTGGGAAAACAATGGTGCTGCTGGACAGGATTGAACTGTCGGCCTCTCCCTTACCAAGGGAGTGCTCTACCACTGAGCTACAGCAGCGTTCCATCGAAGGGCCGCCCAGCGGGCCAAGGCCGGCATGGGAGCGGGGCGCGCCTTACAGCGCACCATTAGCTTGTCAATCATTTCCGGCCCCGGCAAGCGTCTGCGGGTGACGGACGCCAAGCCAACTCGCGAAGAACGCCTTGCCGCCAAGCTGCGCGAGAACCTGCGGCTGCGAAAGGCTCAGGCGCGAGCGATGAAAACCGAGGCTGGCAACGCCGAACTTTCCAAGCCGGAAGGCGACCGCTAGGGGCAGGCGCTCCGTTCACTCGCGGGAGCGCATGTCTTGCCCACGCTGATCCTGGTCCGTCACGGCCAGAGCCAATGGAACCTGGAAAACCGCTTCACCGGCTGGTGGGACGTCGACCTGACCGAGCGGGGCGTGGCCGAGGCCGCCGCCGCGGGCACGCTGCTGGCCGATAAAGGCGTGCTGCCGACAGTCGCGTTCACCTCGCTGCAGACCCGCGCGATCAAGACGCTGCACCTCGCGCTCGAAGCGTGTGGGCGGTTGTGGATTCCGGAGACCAAGGACTGGCGGCTTAACGAGCGGCACTATGGCGGGCTCACCGGGCTCGACAAGCAGCAGACCCGCGACAAGCACGGCGACGAGCAGGTCCACATCTGGCGCCGCAGCTTCGACGTGCCGCCGCCCGACATGGACGAAGGCAGCGAGTTCGATCTCACCAGGGACCCGCGCTACGCCGGGATCGAGGTGCCGCGCACCGAAAGCCTCAAGCTCACCATCGATCGCGTGCTGCCCTACTGGGAGCGCGCGATCTTGCCGCAGCTCACCCGCGGCGAGACGGTGATCGTCAGCGCGCACGGCAACAGCTTGCGCGCGCTGGTCAAGCACCTGTCGAGCATCTCCGATGCGGACATCACGGGGCTGGAGATTCCCACCGGCCAGCCGATCGTCTATCACTTCGACGACAACATGACGCCGGGCGAACGGCGTTATCTCAAGGACTTGTGACGCCGATGGCCGATGTCGCGCCCGTGGTAGCCATCGTGATGGGGAGCCAGTCCGACTGGCAGACCATGCGCTGTGCCGCTGAGGTGCTGGGCGAGCTCGGCGTCAGCTACGAGACGCGCATCGTCTCCGCCCACCGCACCCCCGACCGGCTGCACCAGTTCGGCAAGAGCGCGCATGAGGCGGGGTTCAAGGTGATCGTCGCGGGCGCCGGTGGGGCGGCGCACCTGCCGGGGATGCTCGCGGCGCTGACACACCTGCCGGTGCTGGGCGTGCCGGTGAAATCGAAGGCACTGAAGGGCCTCGATAGCCTGCTGTCGATCGTCCAGATGCCCGCCGGGGTGCCGACCGGGACGCTTGCGATCGGCGAGCCGGGGGCGACCAACGCGGGCCTCCTCGCCGCGGCGATCCTCGCGCTGGCCGATCCCGCGCTGTCGCAGCGGCTGCAGGACTGGCGCGCCGCCCGCACCGCGGCGGTGGCGGACACGCCGGAGGACTGATGCTGGCACCGGGGGGAACGATCGGCATCCTGGGCGGCGGCCAGCTCGGCCGCATGCTGGCGATGGCCGCCGCGCAGCTCGGCTACCGCACGCACATCTACACACCCGAGCGCGACAGCGTCGCCGCCGAGGTGGCGGCCGAGGCAACCATCGCGCCGTTCACCGACCCGCTGGCGCTGGCTCGGTTCGCCGACGCGTGCGACGTGCTGACCTTCGAGTTCGAGAACATCCCGACCGGCCAGCTCGCTTTCCTCGCCGAGCGGCTGGCGCCGAGCTTGCGCGCGCTCGAAACGGCGCAGGACAGGGTTAAGGAGAAGCGCTTCGCCGAGAGCGTCGGTGGACGACCCGCACCGTTCGCGCCGGTCGAATCGGCGGATGATCTGCTGCGCGCGGTGGAACGGATCGGCGCCCCCGGCATCCTCAAGACCGCGCGCGACGGGTACGACGGCAAGGGTCAGTGGCGCATCGAATCCGCCCGCGACGCCGAGGCGATCCGCCTGCCGCACACCACTTGCGTCTACGAAGGCTTCGTCCAGTTCGAGGCGGAGTTCTCCGTCATCCTGGTGCGCGGGATCGATGGCGAGGTGCGGTTCTGGGATTCGCCGGAGAACCGCCACGTCGATGGCATCCTGTCGCAGTCGCTGCTCCCTGCGGGCGGGGCGATTGGCGGCCAAGTCGAACCCGCCCGCGCGCTCGCCAAGCAGATCGCCGATGGTCTCGGCTATGTCGGTGTTTTGACTTGCGAATTCTTCGCCACCGCCCAGGACCCGGTGTTCAACGAGATGGCGCCGCGGGTGCACAACTCGGGGCACTGGACGATCGAGGGCGCGGCGACGAGCCAGTTCGAAAACCACATTCGCGCCATCACCGGGCTGCCGCTGGGCGACACCGCGACCACCGCGCGCCGGGTGGAGATGGACAACCTGATCGGCGACGCGGCGCTCTCGGCGCAAGGCTTGCTGGCCGACCCGGCGGCGCACTTGCACCTCTACGGCAAGCAGGTGCGCGAGGGGCGCAAGATGGGTCATGTGACGCGCGTATGGCGTTGAATATCGTGGCAATTCTCGCCCGCGCCGACAATGGCGTGATCGGCCGCGACGGCGGGTTGCCGTGGCGGATTTCGGCCGATCTCAAGCGGTTCAAGGCGCTCACCCAGGGCACCGCGATGATCATGGGGCGCAAGACGTTCGACAGCCTCGGCCGGCTGCTGCCGGGGCGGCGGCATATCGTGCTGACCCGCGATTGCAACTGGAGTGCAAGCGGGGTGGAAGTCGCGCACGACATCAATGAAGCGCTTGATCTGGCGCTGAACACCTCCCCTAACACCACTGTTTCGGTGATCGGGGGTTCCGACGTGTTCCGCCTGCTGCTGCCGCACACCACGCGGATCGAACTGACCGAGGTGCACGGCGACATCGCAGGCGACACCTTCGTCCCGCCCTTCGGTCCCGAATGGCGCGAGGTCGCGCGTGAAGATCACGCCGCCGACGGCGATACTCCGGCCTATTCTTTCGTCACTCTCGAGCGTTTTGGGGAGCGCACGCCATGAAGAAGTTCGTCTGGGGCCTGATCGTGCTGCTGCTGGTGGCGCTGGTCGGGTTCTTCGCGCTCGGCCCGGGAATCGTCGCGCGGTCGATGAACAAGATCGACGGGCAGCCGCTGATCCCGGTCAGCGAGCATGCCAAGGCGCTGCACAAGACGCTGACCATCGTCGACCTCCACTCCGACACGCTTATGTGGAAGCGCAGCCTGTTGTCGGATAACAAGGGCGGGCACGAAGACTTGGGCCGGCTCGAGCACGGCAACGTCGCGCTGCAGGTGTTCTCCAGCGTGTCGAAGACGCCCAAGGGCCAGAACTACGACGCCAACGGCGCCGACACCGACAACATCACCCTGCTGACGATCGCACAGCTCCAGCCGGTGCGGACGTGGGGCTCGCTGCTGGAGCGCTCGCTGTGGCACGCCGAGAAGCTCAAGCGCGCGGTCGCCAAGGCGGGCGGGCGGCTGGAACAGGTGACGGATGAAGATACGCTCGCCAAGCTCCTCCGCGACCGGACGGGCGCAAAGAGGCCGGTCGGCGCGATGCTCAGCATCGAAGGGTTACAGGATCTCGAAGGTGATCTCGATAACCTGAACGTGCTGCGCCGCGCCGGCTTCCGCGTGGCGAGTTTGACTCACTTCTTCGACAACGATCTCGCGGGATCGATGCACGGGCTGAAGAAGGGCGGACTGACCGAGAAGGGACGACAAGCAATTCGGCGAATGGAAGAGCTCGGCATGATCGTCGATGTCGCGCACTGCAGTCACGCCTGCGTGGCGGACATCCTGAAGGAGGCGCGGCGGCCGGTGGTCTCCAGTCACGGCGGGGTGCAGGCGACCTGCAAGGTCAACCGCAACCTCACCGACGAGGAGATTCGCGGCGTGGCGAAGACCGGCGGTGTGGTCGGGATCGGCTACTGGGATGCGGCGGTGTGCGGCACCTCGCCCCGCGATACCGCGCGCGCGATGAAGCACGTGCGCGACCTCGTGGGGATCGACTACGTCGCGCTCGGCAGTGATTACGACGGGGCGACGACAGTTCGATTCGACACCAGCCAGCTCACCCAGGTCACCCAGGCTCTGCTCGATGAGGGATTCACCGAAGACGACATCCGCAAGGCTATGGGCCTCAACGCGCTGCGGGTGATCCGGTCGGGCATCCTCCCCCTCGGGGGAGGGGGACCAGCGGCGAAGCCGGTGGTGGAGGGGCCCGCGCCGAAGTCATGACCGCTCGCTGTTGCGTGCTCCGCGGGTGCCCCTCCACCAGCCTTCGGCTGGTCCCCCTCCCCGTTCCGGGGAGGATTTTCGGGTGAGATGGCTCGACCACCGCAATCCGGTGCCCGCGGCACTGCGCGGCGCGATCGTGGCGCTGGGCAATTTCGATGGCTTCCACCTCGGCCACCAGGCGGTGGTCGGTGAGGCGATCGCGTGGGCGCGCGCCGAGGGGCGGCCAAGCATCGTCGCGACGTTCGATCCGCACCCCGTGCGCTTCTTCAAGCCCGAAGTCGCGCCGTTCCGGCTGACCACGCTCGAACAGCGGCAGGAGCTGTTCCTCGCCGCCGGGGCGACCGCGATGCTGGTGTTCCACTTCGACGCCGATCTCGCGGGCACGAGCGCCGAGGACTTCGTGCGCGTGCTGCTCCACGAGCGGATCGGCGCGGCGGGCGTGGTGACGGGCGAGGACTTCACCTTCGGCAAGGCGCGCGGGGGCAATCGCGCTGTGCTCGAGAGCCTCGGCGCCGAATGCGGCATCGTGAGCCGCGCGGTGCCGCCGGTGATGGAAGGCGGCGGGCCGGTCTCCTCGAGCCGCATCCGCGCGGCGCTCCAGGCGGGCGACTGCGAGACCGCGACCCGGCTGCTGACCCGCCCGTTCGCGATCCGCGGGGTGGTCCAGCACGGCGACAAGGTCGGGCGGACGATCGGCTACCCCACCGCCAACCTCGGGCTCGAGAACTACCTGCGCCCGAGCTACGGCATCTACGCCGTCACCGGGCGGCTGCTCGCGACCGGCGAGGAGCTGAAAGGCGCGGCCAACATCGGCATTCGCCCGACCTTCGATCCGCCCAAGGAGCTGCTCGAGCCGTACTTCTTCGACTTCGACGGCGATCTCTACGGGCAGGAGATCGAGGTCGCGTTCCACCATTTCCTCCGGCCGGAGGCGAAGTTCGACAGCCTCGATGCGCTGCAGGAGCAGATGGCGCGCGATTGTGACGAAGCGCGACGGGTACTCACGTAGGGCGATCGAGTTTCACACGAAGACACGAAGATGTCAGCCCTCGCGGCGCAGCCGCCTTATCCCGAAACGGTGTGGTTGACGGGAACGTCGCAGGGTCGGTAGGCCTGCGGCGCCTGGCGGGACATCTTCGTGTCTTCGTGTGAACCAAAAACTTTCCTACACGCTGCCTTTCCTCTAGCGGCGTGCGCGCCATGAGCGACGCCGATAAACCCGCCAGCCGCGATTACCGCGACACCGTGTTCCTGCCCAAGACCGACTTCCCGATGAAGGCCGGCCTGCCGCAGAAGGAGCCGGGCATTGCGGCGAAGTGGGAGGCCGGGAAGCTCTACGAGCAACTGCGCGACAGCCGCCGCGGCCGGCCCAAGTTCATGTACCATGACGGCCCGCCCTACGCGAACGGCGACATGCACATCGGCCATGCGCTCAACCACACGATCAAGGACATGGTCTGCCGCACGCAGAACCTGCTTGGGCGTGACGCGCCCTACGTGCCCGGGTGGGACTGCCACGGGCTGCCGATCGAGTGGAAGGTCGAGGAGCAGTACCGCAAGGCCAAGCGCGACAAGGACAGCGTCCCGCTGCTCGTATTCCGCGCCGAGTGCCGCGCCTATGCCCAGCACTGGGTCGACGTGCAGCGCGAGCAATTGAAGCGCCTGGGCGTGATGGCCGACTGGGACCACCCGTACCTGACGATGCAGCCCGAGAGCGAGGCGACCATCGTTGCCGAGCTGCTGAAGTTCGCCACCAGCGGCCAGCTCTATCGCGGGGCCAAGCCGGTGATGTGGTCCCCGGTCGAAAAGACCGCGCTGGCCGAAGCCGAGGTCGAGTACGAGGACGTGGTCTCGACCCAGATCGACGTGGCGTTCGAGATCGTCGAGAGTCCGATCCCCGAACTGGTCGGCGCGCACGCGGTGATCTGGACGACCACGCCTTGGACGATCCCGGTGAATCAGGCGATCGCTTATGGGCCGGAGATTGATTACATTGCGGTCAAACCGCTTCTGGTTGTCCGCGAGTCCGATCAGGACGCCGCAGCGGCACTTGCTGATACCGTTCGCGGGCAAGAACCGTGGTTCGCGAACATTGGTCTGGTGGTAGCCGCGAAAGAGCTCGTGCCGATGCTTGAATCGCGTTTGCGTGATGCGGTCCGGCACATTGAAGCTCCGGTCGAGTTTACGGTGAGCCTGTCGGAGCCAGAGTGGAGCGGCAAAGGCTCCGACCTCGCCGGCACCGTCGCGCGTCACCCGATGCACCACCTCGGCGGGTTCTTCGCCGAGCCGCGGCCGTTCCTGCCGGGAGAGTTCGTCACCACCGACACCGGCACCGGCCTCGTCCACATGGCGCCCGACCACGGCGAGGACGATTTCGAGCTGTGCAAGGCCTATGGCCTGACCCCGAAGTTCGCGGTCGAGGGCGACGGCAAGTACCGCGCGGAATGGGGCTGGCTCGGCGGGCAGGGCAGCGTCATCAACCCCAAGTTCAACGCGCCCGACGGGCCGATCTGCTCGGACCTGCGCGAGGCCGGCGCGCTGCTGGCGGCGAGCGCAGACTACAACCACTCCTACCCGCACTCGTGGCGCTCGAAGGCCAAGGTGATCTTCCGCTGCACCCCGCAGTGGTTCGTGCCGATGGACAAGCCCCACGCCGTCGAGACGGTCGAGGGCAGCGCGCGCCAGCGGTGGGACAACGAAGGCGGCGCGCCCGAGCCGGGCGAGACCTTGCGCGAAGTGGCGCTGGCGGAGATCCAGCGGGTCAAATTCATCCCCGAAAAGGGCCGCAACCGCATCGGCTCGATGGTCGAAGGGCGCCCCGACTGGGTGCTTTCCCGCCAGCGCGCGTGGGGCGTGCCGATCACGCTGTTCGTCAGTCGCCAGACCGGCGAGTACCTGGTCGATCCGGCGGTCAACGCGCGCATCGTTGCGGCGGTCAAGGCGCAGGGCATCGATGCCTGGACGCCCGAGACCGCGCATAGCTTCCTGGGTGACGACTACGACGCTTCCGAGTGGGAAGCGGTCAGCGACATTCTCGACGTATGGTTCGATTCCGGCACCAGCCACGCCTACGTGCTCGACAGCGGGCGGTGGCCGGACCTCAAGTGGCCGGCGGACATCTACGTCGAAGGCTCCGATCAGCACCGCGGCTGGTTCCAGTCCTCGCTGCTCGAAAGCTGCGCCACCCGCGGCCGCGCGCCTTACGATCAGATCCTCACCCACGGCTTCACGATGGACGCCAAGGGCCTGAAGATGTCGAAGAGCCTCGGCAACACGGTCGACCCGATCAAGGTGATGGAGACCTACGGCGCGGACATCATCCGCCTGTGGGCGCTCTCGGTCGATTTCACCGAGGACCACCGTATCGGCGACGAGATCCTGAAGGGCGTCGCCGACCAGTACCGCAAATTGAGGAACACCTTCCGCTACCTGCTCGGCGCGCTCGACGGGTTCGACGAGAGCGAGCGGGTTTCGCCCGGCGAGATGCCCGAGCTCGAACGCTACGTGCTCGCACTGCTCGGCGAGGTGGAGGCGACGCTGCGCACCGCGATCGAGAGTTACGACTTCAACACCTACGTCCGCACGCTGATCGACTTCTGCAACGAGGACCTGTCGGCGTTCTACTTCGATATCCGCAAGGATTCGCTCTACTGCGACGGCGCGAACGACCCCAAGCGGCGCGCCTACCGCACGGTGCTCGACACGTTGTTCCACGCGCTGGTCCGCTGGGCCGCGCCGGTGCTGGTGTTCACCGCCGAAGAGGTGTGGGGCACGCGCTATCCCGAAGGCGGCAGCGTGCATTTGCTGGAGTGGCCGGAACTCCCCGCCGCGACCGCCGACATCGACAAATGGACAGCGCTGCGCGCCCTGCGCGACCGGGTGCTCGAGGCGATCGAGCCACTGCGGCGCGACAAGATCGTGCGCTCGGGGCTGGAGGCCGAGGTCACCGTGCCAGCCAGCGCCGTGCCCGCAGGCTTCACCGATGCCGACCTCGCCGAGCTGTTCATCACCGCGACAGTGCGGCGGGGCGATGGCGCGGAGGTGACCGTCACCCGCACCAGCGACGAGAAATGCGGCCGCTGCTGGCGGCTGCTGCCCGAGGTCGTCACCGACGGCGCGCTGTGCGACCGCTGCGGCGATGTCGTTGGCGAGGAGGAGCTGGCGTGAACCCGGTCACCCGCAATCGCCTGATTGGCCTCGCCATCGCGGTGCTGCTGTTCGCGGCCGACCAGGCATTCAAGGGTTATATCCTCCACGGCCTCCAGTTGAGCCTCGGGGAATCGCATTACCTGTTGCCGATCTTCCAGTTCACCCTGACCCACAACTACGGCGTCTCGCTCGGCATGTTCACCGCCGCTTCCGAAGCCCAGCGCTGGGGCCTGGTCGCGGTCACGGCAGTGATCGCGGTGATCGTCACCGTGTGGATGCTGCGCGAGAAGAAGCTCGGCGATATTGCTGCGCTGGCGCTGATCCTCGGCGGGGCGCTGGGCAACATCAAGGACCGCTACGACCTCGGCTACGTGGTCGATTTCCTCGACCTGCATTTCGGCGAGTGGCGCCCGTTCCTGATCTTCAACCTCGCCGACGCGGCCATCACCATCGGCGTCATCATCATCCTTGCCCGATCGCTGCTTATCCGCGAAAAGGCGCCCGAAAGTTCGGCCGAGGCGGCCGCGGAGTCCTGATACCCATGCGCAAGATCGTTGTTCTCGCTCTCGGCTGCGCCGCCCTTTCGGGTTGCGGCGCGACCGGCATCCTCAACCGCGAGCGGCCCGACGAGTTCGCCGTGCAGCGCCAGGCGCCGCTGGTGGTCCCGCCCGACTTCAATCTCGCCCCGCCCTCGCCTGGCGCGCCGCGTCCGGCCGAAGGCACCGCGGCCGAGCAGGCATTGGAAGCGCTGTTCGGCGGCCCCGCGCCGCGCAGCCAGGTCGAAACCAGCGCGCTCGACCGCGCCGGCAGCGCCGACCCCGGCATCCGCACCGCGGTCGGCGATCCCATGACCAATACGGTCGCCAAGGGCGCCATCACCCGCGACATCATCGCCGCGCCGGAGGGTGACGGCGCGGGCGCGCAAGCGGTTATCCCGGGATAGGTCGCGTCGGCGCGATGGCGCGCCGTCCCATCCCGAAGGCGCGCGCAGCGCTATTTGATTCACACAAAGACACGAAGACACGAAGATGCCGTGCGGTCCGCGGCGTCGCGCGTCATCTTGGTGCAGCGCCTGCCGCACCGCGCCGCGGGAGCCGCGCTTCGCGCTTCGCACCACGCCACGGCAGCGCAAGACATCTTCGTGTCTTCGTGTGAGACCCTGCTGCCATCGCCGGCCGTCGCGCGTCAGAGACAAATGGCCAGCAGCTTGTCGATCTTCCGCCCGTCCATGTCGACGACCTCGATACGCCAGCCCTGGTCCTCGAAGTGCTCGCCCTCCTCGGGCAGCTTCTTGAGGCTCCACAGGACATAGCCTGCGGCGGTCGCGAACTCGCGGTCCTCGGGGAGATCGATGCACAGGCGGTCGGCCAGCTGGTCCACCGGCAGCGCGCCGGAGATCAGCAAGGACCCGTCGTCGCGCTCGATGATGGTGGGCGCTTCGCCCAGGTCCTGGTCGGAAGCGAAGTTGCCGACGATCGCGGTCAGCAGATCGACCGGGGTGACGATGCCTTCGAGGTGGCCGTACTCGTCGTGCACCATCGCCATCGCCACTTCGGCCTGCTGCAGCGTGCGCAGCGCGTCCATCGCGTCGAGCTGGTCGGGGATCACCTCGGGCTTGCGCATCAGCGCGGCGAGATCGGCGGCGCGGCCGGCCAGCATCGTCCCCAGCACCTCGCGCACCTTGACCACGCCGACGATCCTGTCGGGCGAGCCGTCCGCGACCGGCAGCAGCGAGTGCGGGCTGGCGTCGATCCGCGCGCGTAGCTCCGCCTCGGGGCCGTGCAGATCGAGCCAGTCCAATTCGTTACGCGGTGTCATCAGTTCGCGCACGGGCCGCTCGGCGAGCTTGACCACGCCGGCGAGGATCTGGCTCTGCCCCGCCTCGATCACCCCCGAATGGGTCGCCTCGTTGAAGATCATGTGCAGCTCTTCGCTCGTCACGCTGCCCTGCCCCGCGGGCCGCACGCCGAGCAGGCGGATGATCAGCGCCGAGGAGCTGTCGAGGATCCACACGATCGGCGCGGCCACTTTCGCCAGCAGCGCCATCGGGCGCGAGGCCCACAGCGCGATCGGCATCGCCGCGCGCAGGGCGACCTGCTTGGGCACCAGCTCGCCCACCACCAGGCTGAAGTAGGTGGTGAGCACGATCACCAGCGCGAAGCCGGCCTGCTCCGCGTACTCGGCAGGGACGCCCCACGCAGCCAGCCGCGCGCCCATCGGCCCGCCGAGGCTGCTCCCCGAATAGGCGCCCGAGACGATCGCGACGATGGTAATGCCGGCCTGCACGGTGGAGAGGAACTTGCCCGGATCGCCCTGCAGCGCGAGCGCGGCCTGCGCCGACTTGCTGCCCTTGTCGGCCGCCGCCTTCAATCGCGCGGGCTTGGCCGAGACGATCGCCAGCTCGCTCATCGCGAACAGGCCGTTGAGCACGATCAGCCCGGCGATGATCAGGACGTCGGTCCAGGGAAACGGTGTCACGTCCCGCCGCTAGCACAAAAGCGCGGCCCTGCCAGCGGGAACCGGCCCCCGCATATTGCCGTTTGGACCTCCGAGGTGCGGGTTGGGCGCGCCTGGCCTCCAATCGCGCTGCCCGAAGGCAGCGCATGAATACGAACGAGAAAAAGGGGACTACCCAATGAACACTTCGCGCAAGTTCACCGCGGCGCTGGCCGCGATTTCGCTGGTCGGCGTGTCGGCGTGCGTGACCGAGCCCAACACCGGCGAGCGCAAGATTTCGCGCACCGCCATCGGCGGCGTCGGCGGCGCGGTGGCGGGCACGCTGCTGGGCGGCCTGATCGGCGGGCGCACCGCGCGCATCGCGGGCGCGGTCGCGGGCGGCGCGCTCGGCGGCTACGTCGGCTACCGGATGGA
>JAEWKG010000247.1 GCA_023386135.1 Pseudomonadota bacterium
CCTCGCCTGCCCCGAGCCGAAGATAGCGGCATACCGGCGCACGCGTCATCTGCGGAATTTTCGGGGATGTGGATGGCGAGGCCGAGCGCGAGCCGCGCGGGAGGATTCGCCGCTTGATCGTGATGGCCGGAACAAGCCCGGCGCTCACGAGAGAGGGGAGCCTCAGCGCACCAGAACGTTGCGGAACTGCCAGGGGTCGCTGGTGTCGATGTCCTCCGGGAACAGGCCGGGGCGATCGGTCAGCGGCGTCCAGTCGGTATAGTATCCCTTCACCGGGCCGAGATACGGCATCTGGATTTCCAGTAGACGATCGAAATCCATCTCGTCGGCTTCGACAATGCCTTCGTTGGGGTTTTCCAGCGCCCACACCATGCCGCCGAGCACGGCGGAGGTCACTTGCAGGCCGGTGGCGTTCTGATAGGGCGCTAGTTTGCGGGTCTCTTCGATGGAAAGCTGCGAGCCGTACCAGTAGGCATTGTTGTCATGACCGAACAGCAGCACGCCGAGTTCGTCGATGCCATCGACGATTTCGTCCTCGTCGAGGATGTGGTGCTTTTCCTGCATCTTCGCTGCGCGGCCGAACATTTCATGCAGCGACAGCACGGCATCGTCAGCCGGATGATAGGCATAGTGGCAGGTCGGCCGATAGATCGCCGTGCCCGATGCATCGCGCACCGTGAAGTAATCGGAGATCGAGATCGACTCGTTGTGGGTGACGAGGAAGCCATATTGCGCACCACGGGTCGGGCACCAGGTGCGCACGCGCGTATTGGCGCCGGGCTGCATCAGATAGATGGCGGCCCCGCAGCCAGCTTCGTGGGTATGCGCATTCTCGGGCATCCATTTTTCATGGGTGCCCCAACCGAGTTCGGACGGCTGCACGCCTTCTGATAGGAAACCTTCCACCGACCAGGTGTTGACGAAGACATCAGGCTCCTTCGGCTTCTTGGAGCGCTGGGTGTCGCGTTCGGCAATGTGGATGCCCTTGACGCCGGCCTGCCGCATCAGGTCCGCCCATTCGGCTTTGGTCTTCGGCTTGGGGGCATTGAGCTTCAGATCAGCGGCGACATTGAGCAGCGCCTGCTTGACGAAAAACGAGACCATGCCGGGATTGGCGCCACAGCAGGAGACGGCCGTCGTCGAGCCGGCGGGGCGCGCTTTCTTGGCGGCCAGCGTCACTTCGCGGAGGGCGTAGTTGGAGCGCGCTTCCGGGCCCTTCGAGGAATCGAAATAGAAGCCGAGCCAGGGCTCGTTGACGGTGTCGATATAAAGAGCGCCAAGTTCGTTGCAGAGCTCCATGATGTCGGTAGAGCCGGTATCGACCGAGAGATTGACGCAAAAGCCCTGGCCGCCGCCTTCAGTGAGCAGCGGGGTCAGCAACTCGCGATTATTGTCCTTGGTCAGGCCCTTCTGGATGAATCTTACATTGTGCTTCTCGCAATGGGCCTTGCGACCCTCGTCCTTGGGATCAATCACGGTAATGCGCGACTTGTCGTAGTCGAGATGCCGTTCGATCATCGGCAACGTCCCCTTGCCGATCGAGCCAAAGCCGATCATGACAATGGGGCCAGTGATTTTCGCGTGAATTTTCGCGAGTGCGTTCATCAGTCGGTCTCCAGACACAGAAATTCGCGGACAGGGAGGGGGCAGGCGGTGCGCCGCTTTGCGGTGACTTCGATTTCGATCTTCATCTCGGGCTTGAGGAGGCCCGCGACCACCAACAGGGTAGCGGCCGGGCGGATCTCGCCGAGGACCTCGCCGGACACGGCGAACACGGCGTCGGCGTCCTCGGACCGGGTTACATAATAGGTCGCACGGACGATATCGGCCATCGCGAAGCCAGCCTCTTTCAGCGCGGCGTCGATGGTCTTGAAGCAGTTGCGTGACTGGCTCGTGACATCGGCCGGCATCGTCATGGTGGCGTAGTCGTAGCCGGTGGTGCCTGCGACGAAGGCGAAATCGCCGTCGATGACGGCGCGGCTATAGCCGGCGGCCTTCTCAAAGGGGGAGCCGGTGGAAATCAGGCGGCGTGGCATCGGGACCTCGTTTCTCAGGGCTTCGGCGCGCGGTTTAAGGTTTTTTGTCCGCGCTGCGCAACCCCTACTGGTTAGGGGACGCGGCGCGTCACGTCGGAGGAGGGCGGCGGCGTTGCGCCCCAACGGCGCGCGAAGATGTCCCGCACGATCATGACCGCGAGCAGGAGCATCACTACCGTGGTGATGGCACCGCGCCATCGCGGACGCGCGCCGTCGCGCCGTACGGGGAAGATTTGCGACATAGCCGCAGCTCACGCCGCCAGTACGGCGTGCTGCGCCTTCTTCGCGCGCGCAGCCCGTGCTTTCGGTGCAGGCGCCCCCGTAGCTGCGATCATACCCCAGGTGCCGTCGAGCGCACCCTCGGTGAATTCGAGCGCCAGCAGCCGGTCGCGCTCGAACGGGCCGGGAAGCGACAGCTCGCCGGTCTTGTAGGCAGAGAAGCCGAAGCGAGCGTAATAGGGCGCGTCGCCCAGCAGGATCACCGCGCGATGGCCACGCGCTTTCGCCGCCGCGAGCGCGTGGTCCATCAGCGCGGTCCCGACCCCGAGCTTGCGGGAGTTGGCCTCAACCGCGAGCGGGCCGAGCATGAGCGCCGGGCAACCCCCGGCGCTGACGTGCCACAACCGCAGCGTCCCGACCAGGCGGCCCTCCGCCATCGCCGAGAAGGCAAGGCCTTCGGCGGGCGCGCGTCCGTCGCGCAGGCGCT
>JAEWKG010000194.1 GCA_023386135.1 Pseudomonadota bacterium
GCCAAATAGCGGACGCTCGCCACCCGATCGCTGGTCGGCATTGATACCGCGCTATCGGCGTCCGTGATTGTTAAGTGATTGCCGGGGGTCAACAGGGCCTAAGCCAGATCGGCTAAACCATTGAAACCACTGGTCGGGACGAGAGGATTCGAACCTCCGACCCCCACACCCCCAGTGTGATGCGCTACCAGGCTGCGCTACGTCCCGAGACCAGTGGAGCGCGCGCCTATAGGTGCGGCTTGCGACGAGCGCAAGCGAGCAGGGACGCGGCGTGGGAAACGTGCCACAGGTCCGGTGAATTGCCACCCCGATGCGTTGCTGCTAGGCGCGCCGCCATTGCCGCCGGAGGAGGACTTCCTACCTGCCGGCCTTCACCTATTCGTTCGAACGGACCGACTGGAAGATGCTCGATATTCTCGCCGCCGCGACTGGCGCGCCCGCGATCCCGACATGGATGGCCGTGCTTCCCTACGTAGGGATCGCGGCGATCTTCTGGTTCCTGCTGATCCGCCCCCAGATGCGCCAGCAGAAGCTGCACCGTGAACGCATCGGCGGCCTCAAGAAGGGCGACCAGGTGGTTACCGCCGGCGGCCTTGTCGGCAAGGTGCTGCGGGTGGACGACACCTACGTCGACCTCGAGCTCGGCAAGGGCGTGCAGGTGAAGGCGGTCAAGCAGACCATCGGCGAGATCATCCCTCCCGCCGGCACCGCCGCGAACGACTGAGGGGCGCGACACCGATGCTCGATTTCCCGCGCTGGAAGCGGATCTGGCTGTGGAGCCTGATCATCGTGGTGGCGCTCGCTTCGCTGCCGTCGCTGGTCAACCTCGGCGGCGGCAAGTGGCCGTCGAACCTGCCCGACCCGGCGATCAACCTCGGGCTCGACCTTGCCGGCGGCAGCCACATCCTGCTCGAGGCGGACGCGAAGCAGATCGCCAGCCAGCGGCTGGAGACGATGGAGGAAGCGGTCCGCTCGGCGATGCGCCAGGCGACCCCGGCGATCCGCATCGGCGATGTCTCGACGCAGGGCTCGCGCCTCAGCTTCATGGTCGAGAGCGCCGCCGACGTGGATCGCGCTCGCGAACTGCTGTTGCCGCTGGTCAACGGCCAGGGCCTGCGCCGCGAATGGACGCTGGAGGTGGTCGACGAGACCCGCTTCGTGCTCACCCCGACGCAGGAAGGGCTCGACGCCGCGCTCGACCAGGCAATGGACAGCGCCAAGGATGTCATCGACCGCCGCATCAACGCGATCGGCACGCTCGAGCCGACGATCATCCGCCAGGGCGACAACCGCATCGTGGTCCAGGCACCGGGGCAGGAAGACCCCGAGCAGCTCAAGAAGCTGATCGGCCAGACCGCCAAGCTCGAATTCAAGCTGGTCGACGAGACTGCGCTGCCTAACGACGTGGCGGCTGGCAACGCGCCGGCGGGTAGCCAGGTCTTCCCCTACGCGCCCGGTACGCCGTTCGCGGGCACCAACCTCGCGGTTCGGCGCTTGGGCGGCATCAAGGGCGACAGCCTCACCAACGCGCAGGCGAGCGTCAATCCGCAGACCAACGAGAACGTCGTCAACATCACCTTCGACCAGCAGGGCGCGGCGAAGTTCGCGCGCCTGACGACGCAGAACGTCAACAAGCCGTTCGCGATCATCCTCGACAACAAGGTGCTGTCGGCGCCCAACATCAACGAACCCATCCGCGGCGGCACCGCGCAGATCTCGGGCAGCTTCACCTCGGAAAGCGCGAACCAGCTGGCGATCGCGCTCCGCTCGGGCGCGCTGCCGGTCGACCTCAAGGTGGTCGAGGAGCGCACCGTCGGCCCCGTTCTCGGCGCGGATTCGATCCGCAGCGGCATGATCGCGATGAGCATCGGCACCGGCCTGGTGCTGCTGATCATGCTGGTCACCTACGGCCGGTTCGGGGTCTATGCCGACCTTGCGCTGGTGCTCAACGTGCTGATGATCCTCGGCATCATGGCGATCCTCAACACCACGTTGACGCTGCCCGGCATCGCCGGCTTCGTGCTGACGATCGGCGCGGCGGTGGACGCCAACGTGCTGATCAACGAACGCATCCGCGAAGAACGGCATCGAGGGCGCAAGGTCGTCCAGGCGGTCGAGGTGGGCTACACCGAGGCGAGCCGCGCGATCTTCGACGCCAACATCACCAACGTGATCGCGGCGGTGCTGCTGTTCCTGTTCGGCCAGGGGCCGGTCAAGGGCTTCGCGGTCGTTCTCGTCATCGGCGTGATCACTTCGGTGTTCACCGCCGTCACCATCACCCGCATGTGGGTCGCCGGCTGGCTGCGCAAGGCGCGCCCCAACGACCTGCACATCTGAGGACCGGCCGATGAAACTGCTCAAGCTCGTCCCCGACCACACCAACATCCACTTCCTGAAGTGGCGGGTGCCGTTCTACGTCGTCTCGATCCTGCTGATCGCGGCGAGCTGGGCGCTGGTGCTGACCAAGGGCCTGAACCTCGGCGTCGACATAGTCGGGGGGGCGATGATCCGGGTGACATTCGTCGGCCAGAACGACGCGCCGGTCTCCGCGATGCGCGGCGAGATCACCAAGCTCGGCTACGGCGACCCGATCATCCAGCGCTTCGGCAAGCCCAACGAAGCATCGATCCGGATGAAGCTGCCCGAAGGATCGGACAAGCAGCCCGACCTCGCCAACACGATGGCGAACCGCATCACCGGCGCGCTCAAGGCCGCGCACCCGGGGATCCGCATCGACGGGGTGGATTCGGTGTCGGGCAAGGTCTCGGGCGAGCTGTTCCGCACCGGCCTCATGAGCCTCGCCTTCGCGATGATCGCGATCTCGATCTACATCTGGGTGCGGTTCGAGTGGCAGTTCGGCGTGGGCGCGCTGTTCGCGCTGTTCCACGACGTGTCGCTGACATTGGGCATGTTCGCGCTGACGCAGCTCGAATTCGACCTCAACATCGTCGCGGCGATCCTGACCATCATCGGCTATTCGCTCAACGACACCATCGTGATCTACGATCGCATCCGCGAGAACCTGAAGAAGTTCAGGAAGATGCCGCTGCCCGAGCTGCTCGACCTGTCGGTCAACGAAACGCTCGCGCGCACGGTGATGACCTCGCTGACGGTGCTGATCGCGCTCATCCCGCTGCTGCTGTTCGGTCCGGCAAGCCTGTTCGGGCTGACCGCGGCGATCACGCTCGGCATCTTCGTCGGCACCTACAGCTCGATCTACATGGCGGCGCCGCTGCTGATCTGGTTCGGGGTGCGCTCGGACAGCTTCGTGCCGAGCGAGAACACCGCGTCGAGCAAGGCCGAGCGGCTGGCGCGCGGCGAGGCCTGAGGACTAGCTTCAAGGTCCGCTCACCCTGAGCTTGTCGAAGGGTGTCGCGCGGCGTCCTTCGATAAGCTCAGGACGAGCGGGATTGGCTTGAGAGGCCTTCGTAGTAGGCGGCCAGCGCCGCGGCGTTGGCCTGCCAGCTGAAGCGGTCGGCCATCGCGGCCACCGCGTCGGGCAGGGGCGGGTCGGCGAGCAGCTCGGCCACGCCCTCGGCGATGCTCGCGGGATCGCGCGCGACGATGCGGCCGGCTT
>JAEWKG010000028.1 GCA_023386135.1 Pseudomonadota bacterium
GATCACGCCCGCCATCTCGCGCGGATGAACCTGCCGACGGTGGCCTATCCCTTTGCCGACCCCACCGCGGAGGCCTTCCGCTTCCGCCGCCTCACCGCGCCGTGCGACAGGGTGCTCCGCTGGCAACAGAAGGCGAGCCGCAGCGCGTCGGGGCAATCGGGCTGGGGCTTCGTCGCCACCTGCAGCGCGCCCGGCGGCGAGTTCGAGGCGGAGCTCGGCTTCAGTCCCAGTCCCGCCGCGCAGGCGAGCTGGGCCGGCGGGATGGTGACGGGCCACGCCAAACTCGGCCCCGATGCCCGCAGCTTCACCGACCGCCTGCTGTGGCGCGAGCCGCGCCAGGACCTGATGATCGTCGCCGAGCAGCCTGCAGCCGGCCTGGCACCTTCGATGCAACCGAGCCCCGAGGACGAGAACAACTCCTCGTGGGGGTACGCGGTGCAGTGGTTCCTGTTCGCCGCCACCGCGCTCGTGATCTACGCGCTCGCGCTCAGGAAGCGCTGGCGCGAGCGCGGGTAACCTTATTTGTAGAACCCCTCGCGCAGGTTGATCCCGTGCTCGAGCCAGACCTTCATCGCGCACAGCATTCCGGTCCAGCCCTCGCAGTTGCCGTACGAACCGCGCAGCGCTCCCGCGGTCTCGCGCCAGCCTTCCTCGACGATCTGCACCAGCGTGCGGCCGTCGTCGGTAGGGGTGAACAGCATGGTGACGGTGGTCTTGTACCCGCCCGGCTGCATCTTGGCACCGATCTCGCCGCTCTCGGCTTCGGAGGCGCCCCATTCGAGCACGATCTTCTTGTCCGGCACGACCTCGACGATCTCGACCGGGAACGCGCCCGGGAAGTCGGCGAAGTCCCACATTACCGTGGCGCCGGTTTCCATCCGGCCCTTGGCACCGCCGGTGGTGAAATAGCGCGACAACTGCTCCGGGTCTGCAACCGCCTCGAAAACCTCGTGCACCGGCTTGTCGATCCGGCCCGACACGCGAAAATTGATCTCCATCGCCACTCGCCTTTCGCTTGATCGTTCGCCTCATATGTTATAAGAATATCACATGTCAACCGAAGTCGACTTCGATGCGGTGTTCAAGGCGCTGGCCAATCCGGTCCGCCGCGCCATTTGCGACGAGCTCGGCAAGCGCCCGCTCACCACCAAGCAGCTCGCGGCGTGCTTCCCGGAGCTTGACCGCACCACCGTCATGCTCCACCTGCGAGTGCTCGAGGGGGCGGGGCTGGTGGTCGCGGTGCGCAAGGGGCGCGAGCGGTTCAATCACCTCGACGCGACCCCGATCCAAGCGATCCACGAACGCTGGATCGGCCCGCATGCGGCCAAGGCTGCGAGCGGCCTGCTGCAACTGAAGCGCCAGCTCGAAGGCGCGGACAAGAAAATCGACGCCTGACGGCAAGGCGGCATTGCTTGCCCGTCCCCGCGCGCGCCGCTAACCGCCGCTGTCGATGGACTACGTCTCCACCCGCGGCCAGGCCCCGGTGCTCGACTTTGCGGGCGTGACGCTCGCGGGCCTCGCCAGCGACGGCGGGCTCTATGTGCCGCGCGAATGGCCGCGGTTCGCCCCCGACGAGATCGCCGCGATGCGCGGCCTGCCATACGCCGAGCTGGCGGCACGGGTGATGCAGCCCTTCGTGGGCGACAGCCTCACCCCCGAGCGCTTGCTCGAACTGACCACCGCCGCCTACGGACGTTTCGCGCACGCCGCGGTGACGCCGCTGGTCCAGCTTGATGAGCAGCAGTGGCTGCTCGAGCTGTTCCACGGCCCCACGCTGGCGTTCAAGGACGTAGCGCTCCAACTGCTCGGGCTGCTGTTCGAAGAGTTCCTCGGCCGCACCGGCGAGAGGCTGACGATCGTCGGGGCGACCAGCGGCGACACCGGCAGCGCGGCGATCGATGCCGTCGCGGGCCGCGAGGGGGTCGAGATCTTCATGCTCCACCCGAAGGGCCGGGTGAGCGACGTGCAGCGCCGCCAGATGACCAGCGTGCGCGCGCCCAATGTGCACAACATTGCCGTGGAGGACTCCAGTTTCGACGACGCGCAGGCGATGGTGAAGCGCATGTTCGCCGATCCGGAGCTGACCGCGCGGTTCCGCATCGGCGCGGTCAATTCGATCAACTGGGCGCGGCTGATGGCGCAGGTGGTGTACTACTTCGCCGCCGCGCTCCAGCTCGGCGGACCCGAGCGCAAGGTCGCCTTCAGCGTGCCGACCGGAAACTTCGGCGACGTGTTCGCGGGATATGTCGCGGCGCAGATAGGCCTGCCGATCGAGCGCTTGATCGTGGCGACGAACACCAACGATATCCTCCACCGGGCACTGGCGAACGGCGATTATTCGGTCGGCGAGGTCACCGCGACCGCCGCGCCCAGCATGGACATCCAGGTCAGCAGCAATTTCGAGCGCCTGCTGTTCGATGCCGGCGGCCGCGACGGCGCGGCGCTGGCCGAGCAGATGCGCGGGTTCGAAGCGAGCAAGGCGATGCGGCTGACCAACGCGCAGCGCGAAGCCGCCGCCGCCCTCATCACCAGCGCGCGGGCAGAAGCAGCCGACATGAACGAGGCGATGCGCTGGGCGCGCGAAGCGGCGTGCCAGATCGTCGATCCGCACACTGCCATCGCGCTTCACGCGGCGCGCGCGGCCGACCTGCCGCTCGATGTACCGGTGATCACGCTGGCGACCGCGCACCCCGCCAAGTTCCCAGACGCGGTCGAGCGTGCCACAGGACAAAGGCCGCAACTGCCCGCCCGGATCGGCGATTTGTTCGCGCGCGAGGAACGCTACGACGAGCTCCCCGGCAATTACGCGGCGGTCCGCGCCTATATCGCCGAGCGCGCGACGCCGGCCTGATGGCGACGCTCACGCAAGACCCGCTGATCCTCGCCGGAGAGGGCTGGGCCGACTACGGCCTCGTCGACAGCGGGCACGGCCGCAAACTCGAGCGCTATGGCTCGCGCTGTTTCATTCGCCCCGAGCCGCAAGCGATGTGGTCCCCGCGGCTCGCCGAGTGGCAGGCCGACGGCGAGTTCGTGCCCGGTTCCGACGAAGACGGCGGCGGCCGCTGGCAGTTCGAGCGCGCAGTACCGGCGGATGGCTGGCCGCTCGCGTGGGAAGACGTCCGCTTCACCGCGCAATGCACCCCGTTCCGCCACCTCGGCTTCTTCCCCGATATGGCGCCGGTGTGGCAGTGGATGCGCGGCCAGCTTGCCGGTAAGGCCGACGCGCAGACGCTCAACCTGTTCGGCTACACGGGGGTCGGCAGCCTGGCGCTCAGCGATTGCGGCCCGGTCACCCACGTCGATGCGAGCAAGAAGTCGGTCGCCCAGGCACGCGAGAACGCCGCGCTGTCGGACATGGCCGAGCGCCCGATCCGTTGGTTGATCGATGACGCCGCCAAGTTCGCTGCGCGCGAGGTGCGGCGTGAGAAGCGCTACGACGGGATCATCCTCGACCCGCCCAAGTTCGGCCGCGGTCCGAATGGTGAGACCTGGCGGATCGAGGAACACCTTGCTCCGCTGGTCGCCGATTGCCGCCGCCTGCTCGATGCCGATAGCGGGTTCCTGTTCCTCACCGTCTATGCCGTGCGCATGAGCAGCCTCGCGCTGGCGGGTCTCCTCGCGGAGCTGTTGGCGGACCTGCCCGGCACAATCGAGCACGGCGACCTTGCCGTGCGCGAGGAGGGCGAGGGCGCGCGCCTGCTCCCCACCGCGATCTTCGCGCGCTGGAGCAACCCCGCATGAACACCGGCCGGCTCGAAGCCTTCAGCGACGGCGTGCTCGCGATCATCATCACCATCATGGTGCTCGAACTGAAGGTGCCGCACGATCAGTCGCTCCACGCGCTAACCGCGCTGTGGCCGGTGTTCTCCAGCTACGTGCTGAGCTTCGTCTACGTCGGGATCTACTGGAACAACCACCACCACCTGATGGCTGCCGCCGACGAGGTCAGCGGCAGCATCCTGTGGGCCAATCTGCACCTGCTGTTCTGGCTCTCGCTGCTGCCGTTCACCACCGCGTGGATGGGCGAGAATCACTTCGGGCAGTGGCCGACGGTATTCTACGGCCTCGACCTGCTGGCCTGCGCGATCGCCTACTACATCCTCGAACGGCGGATCGTGGACGCGCAAGGCGAAAGCGGCACGCTGGCGCGGGCAGTGGGAGACGATCTCAAGGGCAAGATCTCGCCGGTCCTCTATCTTGCGGGAATAGCGTGCGCCTGGCTGATCGAGCCGTGGGTCGGGGTCCTGTTCTTTGCCGCCACAGCGCTGATGTGGGTCGTGCCCGACCGCCGCATCGAGCGCGAGGTCGAACGCGCGGACCGGAGCGACTAGGAGACGCGCATGGCCGATTCGCTCACTCTCGAGGTCGCCGATCTGGAGGTCGATGTCCTCACGGGCATCTATTCCGAGGAAACCGGCAAGCCGCAGCCGCTGCGCATCACCGTCAGCGCCGCGCTGACACCGGCGCATCGCTACGAGCCCGACACGCCGCTGTCGGCGAGCAAGAACTACATGGATTTGAAGTTCGCCGCGACCGAGGCGCTGACGCCGGGACTGCACTTCAAGCTGATCGAGTCGGTGGCGGATCACATCTGCGACACGCTGTTCGTCGCCGACCGGCGGGTCGAGGCGGTGACAGTGAAGATCGTCAAACTGGCCATCGCCGAAGGGAACGAGAAGATCGGCATTACCCTGACCCGCGAGCGGCGCGGGTGAGGGTCGTTTCGGCGCGCGGCTTGGCGGGGACTCCGCTCGATTCTGCGGCCGAGTTTCATGCGCGCTTTGTCCCGCTGGTCCGCGAGGCGATCGCGGGCGGCGAGGCGGTGTGCATCGTGTTCGATCCCGCCGACCACACCTATCGCGCCTGGCGGGTGGCGGCGGTGCAGGCGCTGGCGCGGGAAGCGGCGCCCGCGCGGATCAACGCGATCGCGGCGGCGGACGACGCGGCCTGTGCCTCGACCCTCGCCTACCTCGAGGAGGCGCCTGGCGTGACCGGGCAGTATTTCCCGCTCGATGGTCATGGGGCGGGCAATCCTGTAAGCTGACGGCGCGATGCTGATCGACGGATTCCAGCGCCGGATCACCTACCTGCGGCTGTCGGTGACCGACCGCTGCGACCTGCGCTGCGCCTACTGCATGCCGCGCGAGATGGCCTTCCTGCCGCGGCGTGAGCTTCTGACACTCGACGAGCTGCATCGGCTGGCGCGCGCTTTCATCGACTGGGGTGTCCGCACGATCCGCAT
The DNA here is from genome assembly GCA_023386135.1 of Pseudomonadota bacterium. Lineage (GTDB taxonomy): Bacteria > Pseudomonadota > Alphaproteobacteria > Sphingomonadales > Sphingomonadaceae > Tsuneonella. The sequence continues at coordinate 5,243 of JAEWKG010000028.1, forward strand.
CACCGGTGGCGAACCGCTGGTGCGGCGCGATGTAATGGAGTTGGTCCGCGCGCTGGGACGGGAAATCGGGGGCGGGCTAGACGAGCTGACGCTGACCACCAACGGGACGCAGCTCGCCGCTCACGCGGAGGAACTGGCGGCGGCGGGCGTGCGGAGGGTCAACGTGTCGTTGGACACGCTCGATCGCGATCGGTTTGCCGAGCTGACCGGTGCCGACCGGCTGCCCCAAGTGCTTGAGGGCATCGCCGCAGCAAAGGCGGCGAGGCTGGCGGTGAAGCTCAACGTCGTTGCCCTGCGTGACGGCGTGGCCGAGTTGCCAGAGCTGATTGCTTGGGCACACGGCGAAGGTCATGCGGTGACCCTTATCGAAGTCATGCCGCTGGGCGAGATTGCCGAGCAACGCAGCGACCAGTTTATCCCGCTGTCCGAGGTGCGCCGCGAACTCGAGCAGCGGTGGGCCTTGGTCGCCTCGACGCACCGGACCGGCGGGCCTGCGCGCTATTTCGACGTCGTCGAAACCGGTGGGCGGCTGGGGTTCATCACTCCCCTCAGCGACAATTTCTGCGCCGGGTGCAACCGCCTGCGGGTGACCGCGACCGGCCAGCTGCATCCCTGCCTGGGTGCGGAGGATGCGATCGACTTGCGCGCAGCGTTGCGTTCCGCAAATCCCAATGCCGAACTGGCAGTTGCACTGGAGCGAGCGATGCGGGTCAAGCCGGAGCGCCACCGCTTCGTGATTGCACCCGGCGCCGCGCCGGCGCTTGCGCGGCACATGTCGGTTACCGGCGGCTGAAATGAGCGTGCGCGTGGTGTTCCTAGGCCCCTTGCAGGACATCTGCGAGTCGCTGACGCGGCCGGCTCCGCTCAGCTGGACGCAATTGCTTGAAGCGCTACCGCAATCCGCCGCCGAGATAGTCTGTTCAGACCGCGTGCGTCTCGCTTGCGACGGCGAACTGCTCCCCGACAAGACATTGCTGCTCGCGCAGCGTGGTCAGGAGGTGGCATTGCTGCCCCCGGTCAGCGGTGGCTGATCCGCGCTTCGATGTTCGGCTGGTGGAACAGCCATTCGCTGCGCATGAAATATTGCGAGAGTTCACCGCCCGGCACCCGGAGTGCGGCGGCGCCGCAAGCTTCCTCGGCATTGTCCGGCCGGAAGGGGGAGTGACTGCACTCGAACTCACCCACTACGAGCCGCTTACCCTGCGCGGGATGGAAGAGCTGACTCGGTCAGCTTCCGATAGGTGGCCCCTCGATGGCCTGCTGGTCTGCCATCGTGTCGGGCGCATGGCGCCGGGCGAGTCGATCGTGCTGGTCGCGGCGGCGGCGCGGCATCGGCGGGCGGCGATCGAGGCGGTTGATTTCACCATGGACCACTTGAAGTCCGCGGCGTGGTTCTGGAAGCGGGAGCTGCGCGGCGGGGCGTGGCGGTGGATCGAGCCGCGGCCCGAGGATTACGCCGACCTGGCGCGGTGGAGCTAGCCGCCGACGCGGGCGCGCAAGGCCGCTAGGGCCTCGTCTTCGCGGCGCACAATCGATTCAACCTCGTCGCGCACCGGGGCGATGACGTCGCGCCGCCCGTCTTCGACCGTGGCATCGACCCACAAGGCATCGAGATCGGCCAGCGGAACCGCCGCCCGGCTCCGTAGCGAATCGAGATCGGCCAGCGCGACTTCGGCTGAAGCCCAGCTGTCGGTTCCGCGTCCGCCCGCCGCATTGGCGAGGCGCTGGGCCGCGGGGAGCGCGGCGGTGAATTCGGCGTGGCGCGCGGATGCTTCCTGTCGCAGCCCCGCCAGGCGCTGGACGAGGTCGGCGCTGGGCGGAGTCGGCGGGGGAGGAGCCTCGGCGGCGGTGTCGGGCGCTAGCGTGCCCTGGACCCGCTCGGCGGGGCGTTGGGCGAGCGAGGGATAATCGCCGCCGGCGCTGGCGCAGCCGGCGAGAATCGCAAGGGGTGCGAGGGCGAGGGGGCGCAGGCGGGCGGTCACGCCGGTGTCCTTAGCATGGCGGCGCGCGGTGGGAAGCGCCCACCCGAAAGGGCTGGTCGAAAGGGCAATCCGGGCGTTGACTTGTCGGGCTTGTTCCTTTAGCGGCGCTCATCTTTCCGGGACCCTATTGGGTTTCCCGGTCTCGTCGCCTTGCCAAGGGCGGCCACACACATAGTCGGAAGTGAACTGAACCATGTTCGCAGTAGTGCGCACGGGCGGCAAGCAATACCGGGTTGCCGCCGGAGACAAGATCGCGGTCGAGAAGCTGGCGGGCGACGCCGGTTCGACCATCACGCTGGGCGACGTCATGCTCGCCGGCGAAGGCGACACGCTGGCCGATGCGGCCAAGGTGGTCGTCTCGGCCGAGATCATCGCCCAGGCGAAGAGCGAGAAGGTCACTGTCTTCAAGAAGCGCCGCCGGCACAACTATCGCCGCAAGGCGGGCCACCGCCAGCAGATGACCCTGCTGCGCATCGTCTCGGTCGGCGATTCGAAGGCCGAGAAGAAGGCTGCCCCGAAGGCCGAAGCTGCTCCGAAGGCGGAAGCCGCGCCCAAGGCCGCCAAGGCGAAGGCCACCGAGCCCGCAAAGGGCGTCGACGTGGTCAAGGAAACCAAGGCGAAGGCCGCTGCACCCGTGAAGGATGCCGCCCCCGCCAAGGCTGCCGACAAGAAGGCCCCGGCCAAGAAGCCGGCCGCCAAGAAGACCGAGAAGTAAGAGAGTAGGACGAGACAATGGCACATAAGAAAGCAGGCGGTTCGTCCCGCAACGGCCGCGACTCCGCGGGCCGTCGCCTCGGCGTCAAGAAGTTCGGCAGCCAGGAAGTGATTCCGGGCAACATTATCGTGCGCCAGCGCGGGACCAAGTTCTACCCGGGCACCGGCGTGGGCATGGGCAAGGATCACACCCTGTTCGCCCTTACTGAGGGCCGCGTGCGATTCCACTCGGGCAAGCTCGGCCGCAAATACGTGTCGGTCGACATGATGGCCCAAGCCGCGGAATAACCGGACGGACCGATAAAGGGGCCGTCCACGGGATGGCCCCCCGCCGGGACTCGAAATCCGGCACCAAGAGGGAGATGGGGCCACCCCGAGCAATCGGGAGGCCTGGTCTCCCTTAGTCGTATCTCCCTCACCAACCGTCGCTCTCCGGAGTGACGCAATGAGAATGTCACGCGACCGTCCTAGCGGGCGAACGCGGGGCACAAGGGAGAAACGACGTGTTCCATCGTACGACAAGGCTGTTCCTGCGGCCCGCCTGGCCCGAGGACTGGGAAGCCGTCCTGGGCGGCATCGCCGACGAAGGCGTCGTGCGCAATCTCGCGCGCGCGCCGTGGCCCTATGGGCCCGACGAGGCGCGTGCGTTCACCGCGCAGGGGCAGGACCCGTGCCGCCCCAACTTCCTGGTCGTCCGCGCGGCCGACGGGCAGGCGATCGGCAGCGCCGGGATGGGCGAGGACGACGGCGAGCCCGAGATCGGGTACTGGATCGCGCGGCCGTACTGGGGGCAGGGCTATGCGACCGAGGCCGCCGGCGGCGTGCTCGAAGTGGCGCGGCTGCTCGGCCACCGCCGGGTGAGCGCGGGGCACTTCGTCGACAACCCTGCCTCGGGCCGGGTGCTGCGCAAGCTCGGCTTCGTGCCGACGGGCGTCACCCGCCCACGGATGAGCTGCGCGCGGGGGCAGGCGGTAATGGCGCACGAGTATGCGCTCGATCTGGATGCCGACGCAGCACCGCAAATGCGCGCGGCTTGATGTAATTAACGAGCGCCGCCTCCGCAGGAACCGGGGCGGCGCTCAGATTGCTTGGAGATGATCAAGCCGGCAGCAACGCGTCGGCGAAATCGCCTTCGTGCTTGGCGATCAGTTCGCGGTCGTCGTGGTTCCAGGGGTGGAAACCGGGGAGGAAGAACGCCAGCCACTGCGGCGCGATGCGGCGGAGGAAGCCGGGGCGGACCAGCAGGTAGGCCCAGATCCTGGCGCGCCACTTCCAGCCGGTGAGGCCGTCCTGCGCCAGCAGGTCGGCGGTGTCCTGCACCCGGTTGAAGACGAAGCGCTTGCTGACGATCACCATCATCAGGCTCTTGACCTTCCACCGCTTCCAGCGGCTCCAGTCCCTGGTCGCGTGCAGCCAGGTGTCGTAGGCGACGCCCTTGTGCTCGATCTCCTCGATCGAATGCCAGCGCCAGATCTCGCCGAGATCGCCCTCGGCACCGGCGAGATGCTGCGGATTCGCAAGCAGTTCGTGACCCAGCATCGCGGTGAAATGCTCGAGCGCCATCGTCGCCGCGAGGTTCAAATGCATCGGGCGGTTCTCGAGCAATTGCAGCAGGTGTTCTACCCGGCCGTCGATGAACTTGACGTCGTAACCGCTCGCCTCGGCCAGCTTGTTAAGCACGATGTGCTCGCGGGTGTGGTTGATCTCCTGGCGGACGAACGCGCGGATCTCGGCGGTCAACTTGGGCGACGCGCCGTCGCGGAAAGCCTTCACCGACTCGATGAAGAACGCCTCGCCCCGCGGGAAGGTGGCGCTGAGCGCGTTGAACCATGCGGTGGCGACCGGATCGCCGTTCAGCCACCAGCGTTTCGGCTCCGCCCCGCGCAGGAAGCGGCGGTCGCGGATGACGATGTCGAGGTCCGCCGGGGTGGCGGTGTCGGCAGGCAGGTCGAAAGTGGTGGGCGCGTTCACAGTGCGTCGACTCCGATTGGGATGGCGTCAGTTACGTCTTACTTACATCAGTGTCAATAACGAAACCGTTGCCCGTTCGGAGCATGGGTCCTAGTCCGGCGCGGATGGAAACCCGTAAACGCCTGAGCCCCGAAGAGTCGCGCACCGCCGCGCTGGTCGCCGCGCGCGTGCTGCTGATCGAGGCCGGCCCGCAATCGGTCACGCTCAAGGCCGTGGCGAGCCGCATCGGCCGCACGCATGCCAACCTGCTCCACCACTTCGGCTCCGCCTCCGGCCTGCAGAAGGCGCTGGCGCAGCATCTCGCCGAAACCGTGTGCGACACGATCAAGGATGCCGTCCGCGCGAGCCGGGCGGGGCTGGGAAGCCCGCGTGAGGTGGTGGACCTGACCTTCGACGCGTTCGACAAGGAAGGGGCCGGCGCGCTCGCTAGCTGGATGCTGGCGAGCGGCAACGAGGATGCGCTCGATCCGATCATCGAGACCATCCATGAACTGGTCGACGAGATCGCGCCAGACGAAGTGGGCCACGCCGATAATCCGCGCCGGCTGCATGAGGATACGCTGACGCTGGTCCTGCTGGCACTGGGCGACGCGCTGATGGGCCGCCCGCTCGCGCGCTCGCTCGGGCTGCCGGAGACCGCCGCGCGCGACCGCGCGGAGCAGCTGCTGGTGAGCTCGCTGCAACGCGCGGCCGAACCCGAGCCGCAATAGGGGGGCCTAGAACGAGCCCGGCGACTCGCGCTGCGGGGTGCCGACGTTGTCGGGCCGGAACAGCTCGCGCTTGGGGGCGACTGACAGCGCCTTCTGCCCTTCGGACGCGGTGATCGCGGTGCACGCGCGGCCGGCCAGGAAGTCGAGCGCGGCCTTGATCTGCGCCTCATTCGGATCGCCCAGCTGGTGGGTGATGTCGTCGGGCGCGGCGCAGGTCTTCTGGAAATTGCTGGCGAGACCGCTGAAATAGTCACCCTGGTGGTTGGCGTTCTCGGTGCGGAAGGCAATCACCCGCAGGCGGTCGTCGCACTCCGGCTTGTCGATCGCGATCTGCCCCACCGGCTTGCCATAGGTGTTGGTGCCGATCAGCGCGGTGTTGGCGCCGAGATAGGGGATGAACGCATTGGCCAGAAGCTCGCTCGCCGAAGCGGTGCCGTTCGAGCCGATGAAGGCAATCTTGGTCGCGGCGATCGCCTGTGGCTGTGTGGTGAACAGCTTGGTCGAATTGTTGTTCGCCTTGCTGGCGCGGAAGGTGGTGTAGCTGAACACCTTGCCGACCTTGTCCGCGCCCAGGAGGTCGCCGAACAGCTCCGAAATGCTGACCAGCCCGCCGCCGTTGTAGCGCAGGTCGACGATCACCTCTGTGATCCCTTGCGCCTGGAAATTGGCGAACGCCGCCCGCAAGTCCGGATCCGCCGGATCGATGAAGGTGCGCAGGTTGATGTAGCCGACCTTCTTGCCGCCGTCGTTAAGCACTACCGCGCCGTAGCGGTTGGAAACGGGGTCGAGCGAGTAATCGGTCTTGGCCAGCGTGACGTCGCTGACCACCCCGCCGCGGTTGACCCGCAGTACGCGGCTCGTGCCGACGGTCGCCGGGCCGAGTGCGTCGACCACCGCCTGCGGTCCACCCGAAGCCATCAGCGAAGACACCGATTGGAGGTTTCCGGCACTGGTCCCGATGGCGATGATCTCCGCCCCGCGGTCGATTCCGGCGGAAAGGGCTGCGGTGTTTTCGAATGTCTCGAGCACGAACACGCGGTTTTGCGAGGTGTCGTAGCCGAGGCGGAAGCCGAAGCCCGCGCTCGATCCCGATGCGTAGTACGCGTTTTCCTCTTTGATCGACGTGATGTACGTGAACTGCGCGTTCTTTTTCTGCTGGAAGAACGGCCGCAGCACCGCGTCGATATAATCCTGGACGGTGGAGTAATTCGCCTTGTTGACCGTGCTGTCGATGAGTTCGGGGTAGAGGAACCACTCGTCGAGCACGCCCTTCGCGAAATCCTGCCGCGCGGACAGCGTGCAGGCCGAAGTGGTAGGAGTGGGCGTGCCGCCACCGCCGCCGCTGATCGGCCCGGTGGAGCCGCCGCCACCACCGCCGCAGGCGGTGAGCGACAGGGCGAGGACGAAGCTGAGCGATGTGCGACCCATGCTCATGGCGGTGGATTCCCGTATAAAGGCGCGCGCAGCGCGCGAGTGATCGATTGCGAGACTCGGCCCCAGCCGCCGCCCTCGCGCACGGTTTGGACCGTCGCACGGACTTTCGAAACAGTTTTTTACCCGTAAATCGTGCTCCAGCCTGTCGAAAACTTGTCGTCGAGGCGATCTTGCCCTCGCAGTGGCCCTTGCGATTGCCTAGTGTCGAACATGGAAGAGGGTGTCTCGATGCATTCCCGCCGCCGATCGCAGGCGGGAGCGCGGACCGGCAAAGCCCTGTTCGACTAGCTTACGATTAGCCAAGCAGGAAAGGATCACTAACATGGCTGGCAAGAACAACGCGCTGCAGAAGCCCGTCAATCTGACCCCGGATCTCGAAGCGGTGTGCGGCAAGGGCCCGATGACCCGCGCCCAGGTCACTTCGAAGGTGTGGGACTACATCAAGAAGAACGGCCTGCAGGACACCAAGGACAAGCGGATGATCAATCCCGATGCCTCGCTCGGCAAGGTGACCGGCAAGGATCAGATCTCGATGTTCAAGATGACCGGTGCCGTCTCCAAGCACATGAGCTGAGGGACACCCCACGAAGTATTACTTCGTGGGGACCCCTAAGACTAACCGACTTTCGTGCGGCGAGCGAGCGGCCAATCGGTCGCTTCGCTCGCCCACAAGGCCAGCCAGATGATCAGCGGCTGCGCCAGTAATCTCGGGACATGATAGCCCCGGCCCCAGCCGTGATCGGGGCGCGCCAGGTCGAGCGCCATGTGATGGAAGTTCGCCGGCCACACGCAGAGCGCATAGAGCGCGAGGCCGATGCCCGCCGCCTGCCGTAGCTTCGCCGACCACGGCTGGGCAAGTCCAGCCGCGCCGAGCAGCTCCGCGATGCCCGTCAGTGCGATTACCGTAGCGGGGGCGGGCACCCAGGCGGGCATGATCTTCAGGAACGGGCCCGGCGCCGCGAGGTGGAGATACCCCGCGACGGCGTAGAATATCACCAGCAGCCAGCGCGCCGTGGTGCGGATCATACGTGCGGCTTCACGCCTTGCGGCCGCCCACGGTCAGTTCGCCTTCGTCCTCGCCGTCCCAGTAATGAATGCGGCCGGCGCTGACCTTGAGCAGGACGATGCCGGGCGTGTCGGTGCCTTGCGGGAACCAGCGGTCGAGCGACTTGTCCCAATGCTCCTTGAAGGCGGCCTTGTCGCGGATGACCGACGCGGTGCCCTCGATATGGATGAACTGTCCCGGCGCGCCGAGAATGCCCTTGAGGCCCGCGCTGCCGAGGTAGGTCATCGCGACCTTGGGATCGCGCTCGATATCGGCGACCATCTGGCGATCCTGATAGGTGAAGAAGTACGAATCGCCGTCGTATTCGACCTCGCGGTTGTTGCTCATCGGCCGCGCGCCGATCTGGCCGCCGGGGGCATGGGTGGAAAGGGTGCAGAAATCGATCTGCTTCATGTCTTGCGAAATGTCTGCCAGCGTCTTGGTCATCGGGGCTCTCTCCTTGTCTCGCTATCAAATGCCGGATCGACACGGAGTTCCGGGAATGTATGGAACGGGCATGATACGTACCGGAATCGGCGGCTGGACCTACCCCGAGTGGCGCGGCGGGATGTTCTTTCCCGAGGGCCTGCGCCAGGCGGATGAGCAGGAATATGCCACGCGCGCGGTCTCGGTGATCGAGGTCAATGGCACGTTCTACCGCCTGCAGAACGCCGACAGCTTCGCCAAGTGGCGCAAGATCGCGCCGCCGGGGTTCGTCTACAGCCTCAAGGGCTCTCGCTTCGCGACCAACCGCAAGGTGCTGGCAACCGCGGGCGAGTCAGTCGAGAAATTCGTCGGACAGGGGATTGTCGAGCTCGGTGACATGCTCGGCCCGATTGTCTGGCAACTCGCCGCCACCAAGCGCTTCGACCCCGACGATGTCGCCGCCTTCCTCGAGCTGCTACCACCCGAGCACGCGGGCGTCGCGTTACGCCACGCGATTGAGGTGGGACACGAGAGCTTCGCCTGCGCGGAGTTCGTCGACCTGGCGCGCACGGCGCGCGTCGCGATCGTGTTCTCCGAAGCGGACAACCGCGTCTCGATCGCCGACCGAACGGCGGATTTCGCGTACTTGCGGATGCAAGACATGCACGGCGAATGCCCGACCGGCTATCCGCCGGCAGGGCTCGACCGCATTGCTGGCCTGTGCCGCGAATGGGAGGCGGGCGAGGCACCTGATGGCGTACCCTATGCCGGCCATCCCGCCGACAGTGTGGGTCGTGCGGGCGATGTATTCGCGCTGCTGATCAACGGCGCCAAGGAACGCGCGCCGGCGGCGGCCATGGCGCTCGCCGCACGACTGGGAGAAATGAAGTGAGATTGACCCCGATCGCGCTCGCCGCGCTGCTCATGGCCGGGACCGCGCACGCCGCGCCGACACCCGAGCAGGTGGCTGCCGCCGCGCTCAAGGCGGCGCCCGTGTGGGATGGGCACAACGATGTTCCGGAACAGCTGCGGGAACGCTATCACGACGTGATCGCCGGCTTCGACTTCGCCGACACCACCGGCACCGCCGATCCGGCGGCCAAGAAGGGTCCGATGCACACCGATCTCACGCGGCTGGCCAAGGGCCGCGTCGGCGCGCAGTTCTGGTCGGTCTATGTCGACGCCGGCCTGACCGAGCAGCAGGCGGTGCAGGCCACGCTCGAACAGATCGACGTGATGAAGCGCATCCTCGCGCGGCATCCCGACCGGCTGGAGTTCGTCACCTCCGCGGCAGGCGCGGAGAAGGCGATGAAGGCGGGGCGCATCGCCTCGTTGATCGGAATGGAGGGCGGGCATTCGATCGGCTCGAGCCTCGGCGTGCTGCGGCAGATGTACGCGCTCGGCGCGCGGTACATGACGATCACGCACTCGAAGAACACGCCGTGGGCCGACAGCGCGACCGACGCGCCGGCGCACGACGGCCTCACCGACTTCGGCCGCGACGTGGTGCGCGAAATGAACCGCATCGGCATGCTGGTGGACCTGAGCCATGTGAGCGAGGCGACGATGATGGACGTGCTCGACGTGGCGAAGGCGCCGGTGATCTTCAGCCACTCGGGGGCAAGGGCAGTCGATGGGCACGCGCGCAACGTGCCGGACAGCGTTCTGGCGCGGCTCAAGGACAACGGCGGCGTGGTGATGGCGGTCGGCTTTCCCACCTACCTCAGCGAGAAGCGCCGCCAGTGGGACGCCCAGCGCACCGCCGAGCAGGCCCGGCTGAAAGCGCTGTGGCCCGGCGATCCCAAGGCGGCCTCGGCCGCGCTCGGCGAGTGGGACGCAGCACACCCGGAGGTGAAGGCGACAGTGAGCGACTGGGCCGACCACATCGACCACCTGCGAGCGGTGGCGGGGATCGACCACATCGGCCTCGGCGGCGACTACGACGGGATGGAGACCGGCCCGGTCGGCGCGGAGGACGTGACCGGGTATCCCGTGCTGTTCACTGAGCTGGCGCGGCGCGGCTACAGCCAGGCAGATCTGGAAAAGATTGCCAACCGCAACATCGATCGCGTCCTTCACGCCGCCGAGGACTACGCCGCCGCCCACCGCGGCGATCCGCCGATCGAGAACCCGACGGCGTTCTAGTCGAGCAGGTCCAGCGTCGCCGGATCGCGCTCGCCGCCGTAGAACGCGTCGAGCACAGCGGCGAAGGGAGCGCGCTGCCCGGCGACAGCTTCGAACAGGGTCATCGAACTGCGCAGCTTCATCGCGTCCACCGGCCCGAGGATCGCCTCGGCGCTGCGCCGGCCCTCCCAGTCGAGCATAGCCAGAGTCGCGCTATCGAGGCGCGGTCCTAGCACCGGATGCGCGAGGTAAGCTATCGCTTCGCCGCGATCGGCGATGGCGTAGAAGCGTGCGGTCTGGCTCCGTCCGAGGCCGGTGATTTGCGGGAACACGAACCACATCCAGTGGCTGCGCTTGGCGCCCGCCTCAAGCTCGGCAAGCGCGCGCTCGAATACGCCGCCGGCTTGCGCGGTGACGAAGCGATCGAGCCCCGACACGCGGGCGCCCGGGACGTTACTGCGCGGTGTTGGTCGGATCGCCCGCCGGGGCGTCGCCCGGAGTGGCCGAGGCCGATGCGCTTGCTGCCGTGGTCGCCGAGGCGTTACTGTCGATCGCCGGCGTCATTGGCGTTGCACCTTCGTCAGCCGCGGCCTGCGCTTCCTGCATCTGGCGGCTGACGTTCGGGTGGCTGTCGGCGCCATCGCCCTGCATCGCCGCGCCGCCCATCCAGATCACCGACAGCAGCACCACCACCAGCAGCAAGCCGATGATCAGCACCCACCGCACCACGCCTTCGCGCGATGCGCCGGTCGCCTCGGTCGAGCTGGTGTGAATTTCGTCGCCCCGCTGGTCCATTGTCTGGGTCCCTTTCTCGTTGCCGGTTCTACGCGTTGGCTTCGTGCCGGTTCCTAGTCGCGCAAGAGCTCGTTGATGCCGGTCTTGGCCCGCGTGCGCGCGTCGACGGTCTTGACGATCACTGCGCAGTAGAGGCTCGGCCCCGGGGTGCCGTCGGGCAGCGGCTTGCCGGGCATCGCCCCCGGCACCACCACCGCATACGGCGGCACCGTGCCTATATGCACCTCTCCGGTGGCGCGGTCGACGATCTTGGTCGAGGCGCCGAGATAGACCCCCATCGACAGGACCGCGCCTTCGCCAACGCGCACCCCCTCCGCGACCTCCGCCCGCGCGCCGATGAACGCGCCGTCGCCGACGATCACGGGATCGGCCTGCAGCGGTTCGAGCACCCCGCCGATCCCCGCGCCGCCCGAGATGTGCACGCCGGCGCCGATCTGCGCGCAGCTGCCCACCGTAGCCCATGTATCGACCATCGTACTTTCAGCGACATAGGCGCCGATGTTGACAAAGCTCGGCATCAGCACCGCGCCCCGGCCGATGAAGGCGCCGCGCCGCACCACCGCGCCGGGAACGACGCGGAAGCCGGCGTCGCGGAAGCGGTTCTCGCCCCAGCCGGCGAACTTCGACGGTACCTTGTCGTAGGCTGGAGCGCCCGCGCTGCCGCCATCGATCACCGCGTTGTCATTGAGCCGAAAGCTCAGCAACACCGCCTTCTTGAGCCACTGATTGACCGTCCACCCGCCGTTGCCGTCAGGCTCCGCCACGCGCGCGCGGCCGGAATCGAGCAATTCGAGCGCGCTCTCCACCGCTTCGCGCACTTCGCTGGTGGCAGGGGTGATGTCGGCGCGATCCTCCCACGCCCGGTCGATCACGGCGGCAAGGTCGGCGGACATGCGAAAGCTCCATCGCGGCAAATGCGTTCATGCGGAGCTAGCGGGGTGGCGGTGCAGCGGCAAGCGGCCAACCGCGGTGAGACTGATAGCGAAGTTTGACGTTCAGCATCGCTTTATCGTCTACGGCGTAGACGGCTGCCCACATTTCGGGGACGCACCAGTTATGACGAATTCATCGATCCGCCGGCGGCGGCTTCATTTCGGATGCGCGAGTGCCGCCATCGCGCTGCTCGCCGCATGCAGCGGGGGCGGGGGAACCGTGACGCCGCCGGTGATCAGCACGCCAGCTCCGGTGCCGACGCCTTCGCCCACTCCGTCCCCCAGCCCGACGCCAACACCGGTGTCGAACTTCGATACGGCCGAGTTTCGTCGGTCCGACGGCCCTTCGTTTCACAACGCGACGGCGGCCTGGACTCGCGGCATCACCGGGCAAGGCGTCAAGATCGGCATCGTCGATACCGGGATCGACACCGATAGCCCGGAGTTCGCCGGCCGGATCGACGCTGCCAGCGCGGATGTCGCCGGCAACGGAACGATCGAGGATGTGGGTGGGCACGGCACGCAAGTGGCGCTGGTCGCGGCGGCTGCCCGTGACAACACGGGCGTGGTCGGGATCGCCTACAACGCCACAATCGCCATGTTTCGCGCCGATACGCCCGGCACCTGTGCCGACACCAGCGCGGATTCCGACGGCTGCTCTTTCGACGACCGCGATATCGCCGCGGGCATCACGCGTGCGGTGTCCGCAGGCGCGACGGTAATCAATCTCAGCCTCGGCGGCGATCCACCGTCTTCCATCTTGCTCAACGCCGTTCGGGCGGCAAGTTCGGCGGGTGTGGTGATCGTGGTCTCCGCGGGTAACGAGGGTGACGGGAGCGATCCCAAGGTCGATCCCAATCAGCCCAATCCGTTTGCCGCCGGTGTCCGAGACGCTGGCGGGACCAATGTGATCATCGCCGGTTCGGTCAACGAGTCCGGTGCCTTTTCTGGATTCAGCAACAAGGCTGGTAACGAGGCGCAATGGTTCCTCTCAGCGCTCGGCGAACGGGTGTGCTGCGTGTACGAGAACGGGGTCCTGAAGGTCGAGACCGACGCCAGCGGGTCGTTCGTGACGCTGGTTTCGGGCACCAGCTTTTCTGCGCCGCAGATCGCCGGGGCGGTGGCGCTGCTCAAGCAGGCGTTCCCAAACCTCACCGGCGCGCAGATGGTCAACCTGCTGCTGATCAGCGCGCGTGATGCGGGAGCGGCGGGCACCGACACGACCTATGGCCGCGGTATCCTCGACATCGCGCGCGCGTTCCAGCCGAGCGGTACCTCGACGCTGGCCGGCAGCACAGCGGTGGTGGCGCTGGGCGACAGCACCGGCGTCGGTTCCGGCCCGATTGGTGATGCGCTGACCCGCGTGCCGCTGAGCGCGGTGGTGCTCGACGGATACAAGCGCGCCTATACCTACCAGCTCGGCCAGGGGCTGCGCAGCGCGGGCGTGGAGCCCAAGCTGCTCGGCGCGGTCGATGCGGGGTCGCGGCAGGTCGGCGGCGGTGGACCGGCGATGGCGATGTCGTTCACGCTGGCGGGGGGTGCGCACAGGCAGTCGAGCTGGATCGCGCCGCTGCGGCTCTCGGCCGAAGACGCGCAAGTGGCGCGGGTGCTTGCGGGCCGGGTGGCGATGAAGATCGCGCCCGACCAGCAGATCGGCTTTTCGTTCAAGGAGCGCTCCGACGGCCTTGTCGCGCAGTTGCAGGGGCAGGAGCGGCCCGCGTTCCTGATCGCCGGCGACGCACGCGCGGACAGCGGGTTTGCCGAAAGCGGCGACCTGTCGGTGGCCTATCGCCGGCAGTTCGGGCCGTGGGGCCTCACCGCCAGCAGCGAGCAGGGCAAGGCGTGGCTGGGCGGGCCGCAGGTGCAGGACGGCTTCCTGCAGCGCAGGCGCGAGGCGCGCGACCTCACCAGCTTCTCGCTCGCCGCGGATCGCAAGTTCGGGGCGCTGGACACGACGCTGGGGCTGACCTGGCTGAGCGAGGACCGCACCGTACTCGGCTCGTACTTCACCGACGCGTTCGGCGCGGGCGGGGCGAACACGCTGTTCGTCGACGCCACCGCCGGATGGCGGATGGGCGACGGCTGGCGTTTGGGCGGGGCCTTCCGCCAGGGCTGGACTCGAGCGGACCGCGTCGGTGTGATTAGTGCCGGTTCCGACGTCACCAGCCGCAGTTGGTCGGGCGACCTCACCAAGCAGGGCGTGCTCGCTGCGAACGACACGCTGGGCCTGCGAGTGTCGCAGCCGCTGCGGGTGGAAAATGGCGGGCTCAATCTGACGCTGCCGGTCGCCTACGACTACGCGACGCTGCTGCCCACCTATGGCACCAGCCTGCTGTCGCTGGCGCCGCAAGGGCGCGAGGTGGACAGCGAACTCGCCTGGCACGGCAACCTGTGGGGCGGCGATGCTTCGGCGAGCGTGTTCTACCGCACCGATCCGGGGCACATCGCCAGCCTGCCCGATGACAAGGGCGTGGCGGTGAAATGGGGGCGGCGCTTCTAGCTTACGAAGCGCCCGCCTTCTTGGCGAACTCCCACGCCTTGTCGGCGAGCGGCGCGACGCGGTCGGACTGCGCCTTGGCGTGAGCCGAGCTGGCGGTGCCGTCGATCACCCGCTTCTTGATGCCTTGGAGGATGCCGGCGAGGCGGAAGAAGTTGTAGGCGAAGAACCAGTTCATGTCGGGGACTTCGCTGCGGCCGGTGGCGGCGCAGTAGCGTTCGACCACTTCCTCGAGCTCCGGGATGCCAAGCGCCGGGCGGTCGAGGTCCATCACCCCCGAGCGGCCGCCGTTCTCTGTGACATACATCATGCACAGGTAGGTGAAATCCGACATCGGATCGCCGAGAGTAGACAGCTCCCAGTCGAGCACCGCGAGAACCTCGGGCCGGTCGTGCGCGAAGATCATGTTGTCGATGCGGTAGTCGCCGTGGACCACGCTGGTGCGGGTTTGCTCGGGCAGGGTCGCCGGCAGGTACTCGATGAGCTTTTCCATCGAGGGCAGCGTTTCGGTTTCCGACAGGCGGTACTGCTTGGTCCAGCGGTCGACTTGGCGCCCGAAGTAGTTGCCGGGCTTGCCGAAATCGCCGAGGCCCGCCGCCTCGATGTCGGTGTTGTGCAGCTTGGCGAGGGTATCGACCATCGCGTCGTACACCGCGCGCCGCTCCTCGCGCTGGGCGCCGGGCATCGCGCCGTCCCAGATGGTGCGGCCATCGACCATGTCCATGACGTAGAACCACGATCCGACCACGCCGTCGTCGGTGCACAATCCGAACTGCCGCGCGACCGGAAAGCCGGTCTTGTAGAGCCCCGACTGCACCTTGAACTCGCGGTCCACCGCGTGCGCGCTGGGGAGCAGCGGGCCGAACGGCTTGCGGCGCAGGACGTAGTTCTTGCCCGGCGTCGTCAGCTTGTAGGTCGGGTTCGACTGCCCGCCCTTGAACTTGCCTTGGCTGAGCGGGCCCTGGAAGCCCTCGACGTTGGATTCCATCCATGAAGTCAGGCGGGCTTCGTCGAGGTGATCGGCTTCGCTCGGCTCGACCGTGCCGGTGAAGGCGGCAGTCGCGTCCTTGATCTCGGGCGAGGGCGTGCTCATTGACCGAACACGATCACGCTGCGGGCGCTGTCAGCCTGCTTCATCTTCTCGAAGCCTTCGTTGACCGCGGTGAGCGGAATGCGCTCGGCAATGATGGTGTCGAGATCGAGCAGCCCGCGCAGGTAGAAATCGACCAGGCGCGGCAGGTCGACCGGGAAGCGGTTGTTGCCCATGATCGCACCCTGCAGCTTCTTGCCGCTGAGCAGGTCGAGCGCGCCGAGGCCGACCTTGCAGTCGAGCGGCATCATGCCGAGGATCGTCGCCGTACCGCCGCGGCGCAGGACCTTGCACGCCAGCTCGGCCGACGCGGGGCGCCCGACCGCCTCGATCGCGTGATCGACGCCGCCCTTGGTCAGCTCGATGACCTGCTGCGCGGCGTCGTCCGCTAGCGCATCCACCGCATCGGTCGCGCCGAGCACCTTGGCGAGCTCGCGCTTGGCCGGCACCGGGTCGCAGGCGATGATCCGCCCCGCGCCGGCGATCTTGGCGGCGTTGATTGCGGCGAGGCCCACGCCGCCGCAGCCGATCACCGCCACCGTCTCGCCCGGGACCAGTTTGCAAGCATTGAACACCGCACCTGCACCGGTGGTGACAGCGCACCCAATCACCGCTGCACGGTCCAAAGGCATCTCCGGATCGATCCGCACGCAAGCGTGCTCGTGGATCAGCATCTGCTCGGCGAAGGCCGAGAGGTTGAGCATCTGGTTGACCATCGAGCCGTCGGGCCGGGTGATGCGCGGCGCATCGCCCTGCGCCCGCCGGGTCTCGGCGCCGAGGCACAGAGCCATGCGGCCGGTGACGCAGAACTCGCAGTGCCCGCAGAACGCGCTGAGACACGAGACTACGTGATCGCCCGGCTTCACCGTCCGCACTTCGCTGCCGACCGCCTCGACAATGCCCGCGGCCTCATGGCCCGGCACCGCGGGTAGGGCGTGGGGATAGCTGCCCTCGATGAAGTGCAGGTCCGAATGGCACAGCCCGCAGGCGGCGGTCCGGATCAGGACCTCGTGCGGGCCAGGCTTGGCGATCGACAGCTCCTCGATCGCGAGCGGCTGCTTGGGCTGGACGAGTACGGCGGCTTTCATGCGTATCTCCGGTAGAACGGGGCGGTTAGCGGGTGGCGGCCATGTCGCCGGAGCTGAACTCCGGCTCTGCGCCGACGTTCGGCGCATGGCGGGCGAATTCGATGCGGGCGATGGCGCGCGAATGGACCTCGTCGGGTCCGTCGGCGAGGCGCAGCGTGCGCTGGTGCGCATAGGCAGCGGCGAGACCGAAGTCGTCCGACACGCCGCCCGCACCGTGCGCCTGGATCGCATCGTCGATGATCTTCAGCGCCATGTTGGGCGCCTGGACCTTGATCATGGCGATTTCCTGCGCCGCCGCCTTGTTGCCGACCTTGTCCATCATGTCGGCGGCCTTGAGGCACAAGAGGCGGGTCATCTCGATATCGATCCGCGCGCGGGCGACGCGCTCTTCCCACACCGAATGCTGGTAGATCGGCTTGCCGAACGCCTCGCGGGTCTGCAGCCGCTTGCACATCTTCTCGAGCGCTTCCTCGGCGACGCCGATGGTGCGCATGCAGTGGTGGATGCGGCCCGGTCCGAGCCGGCCCTGCGCGATCTCGAACCCGCGCCCTTCGCCCAACACCATGTTCGACGCCGGCACGCGCACGTTGTTGAGCACGATCTCCATGTGCCCGTGCGGGCTGTCGTCGTAGCCGAACACGGGCAAGGAGCGCTTGATCTCGAGTCCCTCGGCATCGAGCGGGACGAGGATCTGCGATTGCTGCTGGTGGCGCTTGGCCTCGAAATCGGTCTTGCCCATTACGATCGCGAGCTTGCAACGCGGATCGCCCGCGCCGCTCGACCACCACTTGCGGCCGTTGATGACGTATTCGTCTGCCCCAGAGTCATTGGCGCGGACCATGCGGCATTCGATGTTGGTCGCGTCGGAACTCGCCACCGCCGGCTCAGTCATCAGGAAGGCCGAGCGGATCGCACCGTTCATCAGCGGCCCCAGCCATTCGTCCTTCTGCGCGCGGGTGCCGTAGCGGTGCAGCACCTCCATGTTGCCGGTATCGGGCGCGGAGCAGTTGAACACTTCACTCGCCCAGCCGACGCGGCCCATCTCCTCGGCGCACAGCGCGTATTCGAGGTTGGTGAGCCCCGGCCCGTCGAACTCGAAGCTGTCGTCGACGTGCGGGCGCCCCGACTGCGGCGGCATGAACAGGTTCCAGATGCCCTGCGCCTTGGCGCGCGCCTTCTCTTCCTCGACCACCGGGTTGACGCCCCAGCGGTCCCTGGCGTGGGCGGCGTGGTATTCGTCGTCGCGCGGGCGGACGTGAGTGTCGATGAAATGGCGCACACGGTCACGCCAGTGGCGCTGCCGTTCGGTCGGTTCGAAGTCCACGTCGCTCGTCCTCGTCCGTTACGTTGCAATTAAAGACCGTGGCAGAGCCTCGGGCCGCCGCCAAGGGCGTTTGTCAGGGGTGGACCCCCGCGGCTTCCGGATCGGCCATCGCGGCCTCGCCCAGCAGAGCGAGGCGGGCCTCGTGTTGCTGGCGGGTGATGGGGAACTTGCGCACGATCAGCACCAGCAGGATGGCGAAACCGACCACGCAGCCGACGTAGGTCATCGCCATGGTGTCGACCACCTGCTCGGACACCTGGCCTGGCTTCGCGCCGCTGGGCATGCCGGCAAAGCTCAGGAGGAAGCCGGTGACGAAGATGCCGACGCCGGTCGAGCATTTGGACGCGAAGAACGCGCCCGCCGCGAAGGTGCCTTCGGACCGCCGCCCGGTCTGTTCCTGCGAGGCTTCGACCACGTCCGCCACCATCGACGACAGGCAGATCGTGGTGATGACGCTGAACAGGTTGGAGCAAAAGGTCGCCGCAAACATCGCCCAGATCGCGGTCGGCGTGCCGTCGGGCCACCACAGGCCGAAGTGCCGCAGGGTCAGCGGCGTGACCCAGCAGATCATGCCGATGAGCGCGGTAATGATCGCCGCGTCACGCTTGCCGAAGCGGGCCTGGAACGGGCCAACCGCCAGGAAGCTGCCGATCACGCTGACGAACAGCATGACCGGATAGACCTGCAGCGCCCACGGCGGAAACTTCCACACGAACAGGAACAGGTAGTTCGAGATCGAGAAGGTGATGCCCTGGCTGGTGATCGCCGCCGCGAAACTGAACATCAGGATCACGAACGCGGGATGGCTCAGGCACTCGCGAATTTCGCCGAAAGCGCCACCGATGCCGGCGCGGGCAGGGGCCTTCAATTCGGGCCGGTGCGCGACCCACTTGTGCTGGCCCCACGCGGACAGCAGCACCGTCACGACCATCAGGATGGCCCCGGCGATGCCGTAGTTCTGATAGCCTTCGCGCGCGAGCATCGCCTTGGGCAGGAACACCCCATAGGCGAGCAGCAGCATCAGCAGTCCGCCGCCCCACCCGTTGAGGTAGCGCAGGCGGGTGAGCCGGGTACGCTCGTCGTAGTCGCGGGTGATCTCGGCCACCAACGCGGAAGACGGCACCTCGCAGAACGCGACCGATGCCCGCACCGCGATGGCGGAAAGCAGCAATGTCGGGAAGCTGGCCGCGCCGACCGGCGACCACAGCAGGACCCAGAAGCCGCCGAGGAACAGCGGTGCAATGTAGAGGTACGGCAGGCGCCGGCCCCAGCGGGTGTTGGTCCGGTCGCTGATGTGGCCGACTACTGGGTCGATCAGCCCGTCGAACACCAGCGCGATCAGTAGCGCGAGGCTGACCAGCCGCGCGTCCATCCCCAGCACCTGGTTGTAAAACAGCAGCAGGAAGGTCGAGAACCCGTTGTCCTTGATGCCGTACGCAACGCTGCCGAGGCCATTGGCCGCAGCAAGCCGCGTCGGCACACGGCCATGCACCGGGGTCATCGCCGCGGCCTGGCTGGCGCTCACGCAGGCGTTCCGGAGGCCTGCGCTTCCATCGCCGACAGGGCTTCGAGCATGCCGGGCGTCTCGGGATCCCAGCTACCGCGCTGACCGATCGTCAACCCCCCATCGACCAGGATCGAGGTGCCGGTGATGAAGCTCGCCGCCTCGCTGGCGAGGAACGCGCAGGCCTCGGCAATGTCGCGCGGCTGGCCGCCGCGCTTAACCGGCTGGGCGTTGGCGCTCATCTGCGCGATCATCGCCTTGGCGATGTGCTTGGTGTCCTCCGGCACCTCGAGCGCGGTGGTGAAGATATTGGTGTTGATGAAGCCGGGCAGGATCGCGTTCACCCGGATGCCGAACTGCGCGAGGTCCGCCGCGGCGACCTTGGTCAGGTGCAGCACGCCGCATTTGGCCACCGCGTAGGCGGTCGGCGAGTAGCCCGAGGCGGTTGCCGCGACGCTCGCGGTGTTGACGATCGCCGCGCCGGGGCGGTTCTGCATGTGCGGCACGGCATAGCGGATGCCGAACGCGACCGAGCGCAGCAGCAGGTCCATCGTCCGGTCCCAGCCTTCGGGCTCGATCTCGTGGATCTTCTCGCGCGCGCCGCCGGCGCCGGCGTTGTTGAAGACCACGTCGATCCCCCCGGTCTCGCTGCCGGCGCGGTCCATCAGGGCCTTGATCGACTCGGTCGAGCAGACATCGCAGCGCTGGAAGCGGATGTCGCCGACACCTTCGCCGGCGAGCGCGGAACCGCCCGCTTCGTCGATGTCCGCGGCGTAAACGATAGCGCCTTCACGCGCGAACAGACGCGCCGTTTCCGCGCCGATACCCGATGCCGCGCCGGTGACGATGACGGACTTGCCTGAGAATCGCATGGTCTCTCCCGACCCGTTTTGTTGTGACGGTAGGGTAGGCGGATGGGCCGCGCCGTCAACGGTTCTTGGGCTGCCGTTACGGCAAGCTAGTAGAATGGGTATGCTCCAAATCGACCCTTGCCCAACAAGCCGAGTCGGCTTTACGTGTGCGTCAACGAGAGGAGACTTCTGATGGCCGATCTGGACGCCTTCCGCGCCGAAACCCGCGCGTGGCTCGAAGCCAACTGCCCGCCCGAAATGCGCCAACCCGTCCGCGACGAGGACGACGTATATTGGGGCGGCCGCAATGCCACCTTCAAGAACGACGCGCAAAAGGCGTGGTTCGAAGCCTGCCGCGACAAGGGCTACACCGTTCCCGCGTGGCCGAAGGAATACGGCGGCGCCGGCCTCTCGCCCGCCGAGGCGAAGGTGCTGCGCGAGGAAATGGCGCGCATCGGCGCCCGCCCGCCGCTCTCCAGCTTCGGCATCTGGATGCTCGGCCCCGCGCTGCTGCACTTCGGCACCGAAGGGCAGAAGAAGCACTTCCTCAACCAGATCGCCCGCGGCGAAATCCGCTGGTGCCAGGGCTATTCGGAGCCGGGCTCGGGCTCGGACCTCGTGTCCTTGCAGACCTTCGGCGAGGACAAGGGCGACCACTGGGTGGTCAACGGCTCGAAGATCTGGACTTCCTACGCCGACAAGGCCGACTGGATCTTCTGTCTCGTCCGCACCGACAAGACGAACAAGTACCAGGGCATCACGTTCATGCTCTACGACATGGCCAGCCCGGGCGTGTCGACCAAGCCGATCCTCCTCATCAGCGGCAACAGCCCGTTCTGCGAGACCTTCTTCGACGACGTGAGGGTGCCGAAGTCCTACGGCGAGGACATCCCCGGCTACGTCGGCGAGATCAACCGCGGGTGGGACGTTGCCAAGTATCTGCTCGGCCACGAGCGCGAGATGATCTCGGGCGCCGACAGCTCGGAGCGCGGTGCCGGCATCGGCGCTTCGCTCACCCGCCAGGCGGGCGGCGAGCTCGACCCAGTGTTGCGCGCCGAGCTGGCGATGTTCGACGTCGATGCGCTGGCCTTCAGCGCGATGGGCGAGAAGTTCCTCGACGAGGTCAAGGTCGGCAAGGCGCATCCCGCCTATTCGAACATGATGAAGTACGCCGGGACCGAATTGAACAAGCGCCGGCACGAGCTGGTGATGTCGGCCGGCGGCTCGACCGCGCTCGAGTGGGACAGCGAGGAAACCCGCGGCGGCGCCACACCGCGCGGCTGGCTGCGGACGAAGGCCAACTCGATCGAAGGCGGCACCAGCGAAGTCATGCTGGGCGTCGTCGCCAAGCGTATTCTGGAGCTTCCCGGAGCGTAATCGTCATCCCAGCGAAGGCTGGGATCGCGTGCCTTCGAGCGTCCACCTAGAACAACGAGATCCCAGCGTTCGCTGGGATGACGGGAAGAGAAAATATGCCGCTGTATCATTCCGACGACCAGGCGATGCTCGCCGAAACCGCCCAGCAGTTCATGGGCGGGGAAGGCGCGATCGCCAAGCAACTGCGCCACTGGCGCGACCGCGAGTGCAAGGATGGTTTCGGCCACGCGCTGTGGAAGCAGATGGCCGAGATGGGCTTCACCGGCATCCTTGTGCCCGAAGCCGACGGCGGGCTCGGCATGGGCCATGTCGAGGCGGGCATCGTGCTCGAGGAGATCGGCCGCAACCTGACCCCGTCGCCGTTCCTGACCAGCTCGGTGATGGCCGCGACCGCGCTCGCCGCGGCGAACGAGGACGCGCGCGGCCGCTGGCTGCCGGGCCTCGTGTCGGGCGACAGCGTGTTCGCGGTGGCGATCGACGAAGGTCCGAAGCATCGGCCCGAACGCATCGCGACCAAGGCCGAACGTTCCGGCAACGGCTTCAAGCTCTCGGGCAAGAAAGACTTCGTGGTCCAGGGCGCGAGCGCGGACATGATCGTCGTCGCGGCGCGCACCTCTGGCGCCGACGACGACGAGCAGGGCGTAACGCTGTTCGCGGTGCCCAAGGATGCCGCGGGCCTCGGCCACAACTCGGTGCGGCTGGTCGACAGCTCGATGGCGAGTCACCTGACGCTCGACGGCGTGGAGCTCGACGGCGACGCGGTGATCGGCGAGGTCGACGGCGGGCGCGAGGTCCTGAACCGCGTGCTCGACGCCGGACGCGTCGGCGCGGCGGCGGAGGCGGTCGGCGTCGCGCGCGGGTCGATGGACATGACCATCGACTACCTCAAGCAGCGCAAGCAGTTCGGTAAGCTGATCGGTGAGTTCCAGGCGCTCCAGCACCGCGCCGCGCACCTCTACTCCGAGGTCGAAATCGCTCGTGCGGTGGTGATCAAGGCGCAGCAGCTGCTCGACGCCGGTGCGGAGAA